>NZ_JBHWCC010000030.1:8981-117570 GCF_042735715.1 Streptomyces sp. NPDC059582 | reverse complement strand
GGGCGACACCCGCCCGGGCCCGCGGCCGTCGCCGCCCTACCGGCTCTCGTCGGGGCGCGAGGCCGAGGTGTGCCGCTGGACGACCGCGTAGATCCCGAGCAGGGCGACGCCCGCGACCAGCGCCCACACCGGGCCGAGTCCGGGACCGTGCAGCACCCCCGCTTCCACATGTGCCCACACGCGATCGAGAATCCGTACCGCCGCGAATATCGTGACGAGTGCCCCCGCGACGGCGCACAGTGCCGCCGGAATTCCGGCCCGCAGGAAATCGTGAGAAATCTTCTTGAGGTTCATGACGGCAACGCTATGCACCGTCGAAGCCCGTCGATTCGGTTACAGGTAGGCGAGATTCTCCTACCGAGGAACGATGCGTCCCGCGCCTCCCTATACCTTGGTATAGAAGTCTGCGAGGGTTCTTCGGACGCTTTGAGGCGACCTTGTGCATCGCTTACGGTTGCGCCCGTGATCGATGTGAGACGGGCCCTGCACGAGCATCCGCGCATCGCGGACGCGGCCCTGGTGTTCGTGGCCGTCGGCCTGACGGTGCTCGTCCTGCGGGCCCAACTGTCGGATCTCTCCGTCTACCCGCAGCTGACCAGCGGCACCGGCCTCATCCGGATGCTGCCGGCCCACTGGCTGATCGGCGGCGACGCGGTTCCGCTGCTGGCCTGCCTGTCGCTCTTCTGGCGCAGGCGTCACCCTGTCGCGCTGGCACTGGCCCTCGTGGCCGCGGCAGTCGTCTGGCCGGTGGTCGTACCGCTGCTGATCGCACTGTTCACCGTGGCCGCCACCTGCCCGGGCCGGACCACGCTGCGGGTCACCGGGGTGGCCCTGCTGCCCGTGCCGGCGCATCTCGTCCTCGCCCCGTACACCGGGCCCCTGAGCGCGGCGACGGCCGTGTCCGCCGTGGCCCTCGTCGGGGCAGCGGTCGGGTGGGGGCTGAACGTCGCGGGGATACGGGAAAGGGCGCTGCGGGCGGAAGCGGACGCGGACCTGCGCGCCGCGCGAGCCCGACAACACGCCCGTGAGGAGATCGCCCGGGAGATGCACGACGTGCTCGCCCACCGCCTGACCCTGCTCAGCGTGCACGCCGGGGCCCTGGAATTCCACCGCACCGCCTCGCCTGCGGAGGTCGCCGAGGCCGTCGGCGTGATCCGGCAGAGCGCCGGGCAGGCACTGGAGGATCTCCAGGACGTGCTGCGCGTGCTGCGCACCCCGCAAGTCGACGCGCACGCCGAGCCCCCACAGCCCACCTTGGCCGACCTGGATCGGCTGATCGAGGAGGCGCGTGCCGCCGGTGCCGCCCTGGAGGTGCGCCGGGACGTGGAGGACCCGGCCACCATGGACCCGGCCACGAGCCGCGCCGCGTACCGCATCCTCCAGGAAGCCCTCACCAACCACCGCAAGCACGCGCCCCGCGGCCCCATGCGTCTGTCCCTGACCGGCGGGGCACAGGAAGGACTCACCATCACGGCCCGCAACCCGGTGCGGTCGCGGCCCACCACGCGGCCGACCGGGGCCGGCCAGGGCCTCATCGGGATGAACGAGCGAGCGGCCCTGGCCGGCGGCAGCATGCGCCGCGTGCTGACCGCCACCGACTTCTCCCTCGAGATCTGGCTACCGTGGACCAGGTGACCCGCGTTCTCCTCGTGGACGACGACCCGCTGGTGCGCTCCGGCCTGCGCCTGATGCTCTCCGGCGCACCGGACATCGAGGTGGTCGCCGAAGCCGCGGACGGAACGGACGTCCTGCCGCTCGTCGACGAGCACCACCCGGACCTGGTCCTCATGGACATCCGGATGCCACAGATGGACGGTCTGGCGGCCACCGCCGCACTGCGCCACAGGCCGCACGCGCCCGAGGTGCTGATCCTGACCACGTTCACCACCGACGGCTACGTCCTGGAGGCGTTGCGAGCCGGTGCGGCGGGATACGTCCTCAAGCACACACCGCCCGCCCAGATCGTCGCGGCGGTGCGGAATGTCGCGGCCGGTGAACCGGTCCTCTCACCGACAGCCGTCAAGCAACTGGTCGACGCCGTCACCTCCGCCGAGCACGAGGCCGCCGCCACGCAGCGCGACAGGCAGTCCGAGGCCGTACGACTCCTCGGACAGCTGGGGGAGAGGGAGCGGGAGGTGGCGCTCGCCGTGGGGCACGGCAGGACCAACGCCGAGATCGCCGCGTCGCTCTACATGAGCGTCCCCACGGTCAAGGCCCATGTGTCCCACATCCTCACCAAGCTCGATCTGAACAACCGGGTCCAGATCGCCTTGGTGGTGTATCGGGCGGGCCTCGTCTGACGTCGCCCGGCGCACCGCGCGGCGACCGCCACGGCCCGCTCCGGTTGCTGGACCGGCGAGCCCATTCGAAGATGGTGCCTGTCGCAGGCCGTTGAGTGATATCGCCTGTTCAGAGCACGCGTGCCGCGCGTGCCGGCCGGTGTCCGCCGGTGTCTGTGGCGCCGTGAACGATCTGCGTTGACTTCTCGCGCTCTGGTCGACGGACTGTCACCTTTGCGTACCGGCGCAGGGGCGAAGGAGGAACCCTTGCACAGCGCGTTCGCCCGGGTGTTCAAGACCCCTGACCTGCGTAAGAAGCTCTTGTTCACGCTCAGCATCATCGTGCTGTACCGGATCGGGGCGCACGTCCCCATCCCAGGCGTCAACTACAGAAGTGTCCAGGCCTGCGTGGATGCGGCGGCCTCGGGCAACAGCGGCCTGCTGGGCCTGGTGAACGCGTTCAGCGGCGGGGCCCTGCTGCAGATCACCGTCTTCGCGCTGGGCATCCTGCCCTACATCACGGCGAGCATCATTCTTCAGCTGCTGACCGTGGTCATTCCGAGGCTGGAGTCCCTGAAGAAGGAGGGCGCGGCCGGGCAGGGGAAGATCACCCAGTACACCCGCTATCTGACGGTCGCGCTGGCGGTCCTGCAAGGCACGGGCCTGGTCGCCACCGCTCGTACCGGTGCGCTGTTCCCCGGTTGTCCGTCGGCGGCGGGCATCGTGCCGGACACCTCGGTCCTCATCGCCGTGGTGATGGTGCTCTCGATCACCGCGGGAACGGCCTGCGTGATGTGGTTCGGCGAGCTGATCACCGACCGGGGCATCGGCAACGGAATGTCGCTCCTCATTTTCATCTCCATCGCCTCCACCCTCCCGGCCGCGCTGTGGGCCGTGAAGCTGCAGGGCAAGATCGCCGACGGGTGGCTCAGCTTCGGCATCGTCCTTCTCGTCGGATTCGCCATGGTCGGCCTGGTCGTATTCGTGGAACAGGCCCAGCGTCGTATCCCGGTCCAGTACGCGAAACGGATGGTCGGCCGCAAGTCGTACGGCGGAACGGCAACCTATATTCCGCTGAAGGTCAACCAGGCCGGTGTGGTGCCCGTGATCTTCGCGTCCTCCATCCTCTATCTCCCCGCGCTGATCGCACAGTTCTCGCACTCGAAGTCCGGCTGGGCGACCTGGATCACGAACAACCTGGTCCGGGGAGACCATCCGTTCTATGTGGCGGCGTACTTCCTGCTGATCGTGTTCTTCGCCTTCTTCTATGTGTCGATCACCTTCAACCCGGAGGAAGTGGCGGGGAACGTCAGACAGGCCGGCGGTTTCATCCCGGGTATCCGTGCGGGCCGCCCCACGGCCGAGTACCTGGCCTACGTCCTCAACAGACTGACCTGGCCGGGGTCGCTCTATCTGGGGTTGATCGCGCTGGTGCCCACCGTGGCGTTCGCCAGCTTCGGCGGCGCCAACCAGCTCACCGGAACGAGCATCCTGATCATCGTGAGTGTCGGCCTGGAGACGGTCAAACAGATCAACAGCCAGATCGAGCAGCACAACTATGAGGGCTTCCTGCGCTGAGCGGGGCAGGCAGGACAGCGGCTGTGCCCCAGTGGTCAGCCCGGCAGCGGTGTCCACGTGGTGGCGCCCGGCGTCCGGCCCGCCCGGGGGCAGTCGCTCTACTGCTGCCGCAGCTCCACCACGTCGGCGATCACGCAGCTCACGTTGTCGGGGCCGCCGGACCCGTTGGCGAGGGCGACAAGGTCGCGTACGGCCTGCTCGGGCTCGCCGACCTCTGAGAGCACCCGGCGGACTTCGGCGGTCGGGACGACGGTCGACAGGCCGTCGGAGCAGAGCAGGTACCGATCTCCCTGCCGGGCGTCGTGCAGGCGCATGTCGGCGGTGGAGTCGGCTCCTTGTCCCAGCGCACGCACCAACAGCGACCGCTGCGGATGGGAGGCGGCCTCCTCCGGACTGAGGCGTCCCTCGTCGACCATCGACTGCACCATGGTGTGGTCGTGCGTGATCTGGAACAGCTCTCCGTCGCGCAGGAGGTGGACGCGGGAGTCGCCGATGTGGACGAGGGCGAGCTGCGACCCGGTCCAGAGCATCGCGGTCAGCGTCGTGCCGGCCTCCTCGGGTGCGGCGCTGCTCCGGGCGACCCCGCGCACGGCCCGCTCGGCCTGTTCGACGGCGTCTGCGAGGACGTCGAGGAGGCTGCCGGCCGGGATGGCGTCGGTTTCGAGGTGCTTGAGCGCGTCGACGGCGGCGGCGCTCGCGGGAGCTCCCGCGGTGCCGTAGCCGTCGGCGACGGCGAGCAGCCGGGACCCGGCGTAGGCGGTGTCCTGGTTGCCGGCGCGGACATGCCCCGGGTCGGAGAGCGCGGCGTAGCGGATGCCGAGGGGCTTGGCTGTTGCGGACATGGCAGGGTCCTTCCAGGACAGGTGGTCGATGAGGAAGGTGGCCAGGTCCCGCCGTGCGGCGGTGTCGGCCTCGACCTGGGACCAGAACGCGCGGATCTCCTGAGCCGCCGGACCCGCCTCCAGCGTGCAGACGTGCTGGATGCGGGCCAGGGGCATCCCCAGGCGCCGGAGCCAGGCCACCAGTCGTGCCTGCTCCAGTTGGTCCGGTGCGTAGAGGCGGTAGCCGGTCACCGGGTCGACGCGGGCGGGGGGCAGCAGACCGAGTTCGTCGTAGAGACGCAGTGCCTTCGGCGACAGCCGGGACGCCTTCGCGAACGTCCCGATGGTCAGCAACCCCATGCTCGTTCCTCCTCATGCCGGGCACGTCGCCCGGCCCCACCGATGCTGTGGGCTTCCCCAAGGTGAAGGTCAACCGAGGTGTCGGTCGACGGATCGCGCCTCCGCCGCCGGGAGCCCGACGACAAGGATGCCCACCAGGCTCCCGGGAGTTGGATCACGCCAGCTCATGCCGGGTCGGCCGCCGTGCGTAGCTCACGCGCGGCGGCCCGGCCCACCTACGGCTCCGCCGATCACCGCGTGCGGAACGAGCCGTTCTCACGCATGATCACTCCAAGGCGCTGTCAGCGGTCGCGGCCTAGGTGTGCCGGCGGCGCGGCGGCACACCTACGAACGCCCGGATTCACCCTCCCACCCCGGCGGACGCCGAGCCCGCCCGCGCCCTGCAACCCGGGCCGGGCCGGCGCACCGCCGCGTGACATGGCCGGCGCCCGCCACACAGACTGCTCCGCCGGACCTCGTACGACGTCACGTTCATGCAGCTCAGAGGCGTGCGAGGGGTTCTTGTGGCGGCCAGGACCACTCCGAAACGGGAGGGCTGCCACGACCCCTCCGCACCGGGAAGGGGAAAACGCACGGCAGGTCTGCGGCTCGCACCACCTGACCGGCCGGTCCGTGCGGACCGCCGACAGTCCATCCGAAAGACGAAAGACGAACCAGTGGAACGGTGATCAACAGTGAGTGCAGAACTGTCGGGTACCACGGCCCTCGTGACGGGTGCCACCAGTGGCATCGGCCGCGCCGCGGCGATCGAGCTGGCCCGGCGCGGCGCCAAGGTCGTTGTCTCCGGACGCGACGAGGCCCGCGGACAGCAGGTCGTGGACGGCATCCGCGAGGCGGGCGGCGAGGCCCTGTTCCTGGCCGGCGACCTGAGCGACGCCGCCTCGGCGCGTTCCCTGGCCAACCGGGCCAAGGAGCAGGCCGGTCAGGTGGACGTGCTGGTGAACAACGCCGGCATCTTCCCCGTCGGTCCCACGCACGAGACCAGTGAGCAGGACTTCGAGTCGGTCTACGCCATCAACGTCAAGGCGCCGTTCTTCCTGGTGGCCGAGCTCGCTCCCGACATGGCGAGCCGCGGTCACGGCGCGATCGTCAACGTCACCACGATGGCTGCCGAGCTCGGTGCGTCCGGCGCGAGCCTGTACGGCTCCAGCAAGGCCGCTCTGACCCTGCTGACCAAGGCCTGGGCCGCCGAGTACGGCCCGTTCGGCGTCCGTGTCAACGCCGTCAGCCCCGGCCCGACGCGCACCGAGGGCACCTCCGGGATGGAGGAGAAGCTCAAGGCCATCGCCTCGGCGAGTCCGGCCGGTCGGGTGGGTACCGCGGAGGAGATCGCTTCGGCCATCGCCTATCTCGCCACGGACGCCGCCGGCTTCATCCATGGCGCGATCCTCGCCGTCGACGGCGGCCGCACGGCCGTCTGACCTTCCCCCCCCGGACCCGGCTGCGCATCGTGTCCCCGGCCGGGGGCGAACACTCCGGGCAACCGTTCCCGCCCATCACGAAGGCGGTCCGCCCGGCTCCCGCCCCTTCCCCGATCCACGGAGCACCGGCCCACTCCCGCCGCGGTGCCGCCCGGGTGGCCTAATCCGGCTGGTCGACTCATGGCGGCCCCGACAGGCTGACAGCGAGGAGGGGGCCGTTCTACGTTCAGGTTGGGAATCCGCATGAATTCGTCCCGAGCCGTGCCCAAGTACCGCCGCCTGCGCCGCGCCGCGGTGGCAGCACTCCTGGTGGCCGCCGCCACGACGCTCAGCGCCTGCGGTACCGAGCGGTCCGGCAGCGAAGCCGGCCAGGACCTGACCGGCGCGGCCAAGACCGAGGCCAAGTACGTGCCGTGCGGCGATCCGGCGCAGAAGCTGGAGACGATCGACCAGGACTTCCTCGACGGGCTCGCCGCCGCGGGAGGTCCGCCGCTGTACGACCTGTCGTACCCGGCCGCACGTGAGGTGCTGAACAAGCTTCAGGCCGGCCCCGTCGCGATGCTGCCCGCGCAGATCAGCGAGCGCAGTGTGCCCGGCGGTCCGACCGGCCCGGTGTCCGTGCACGTCGTCCGCCCCGACGGAGCCAAGGGTGACCTGCCCGGCATCGTCTACATCCACGGCGGTGGCTGGGTCCTGGGCAACTTCAAGACCCACGAGCGCCTGGTCAGGGAGATCGCCAACGGGGCCAAGGCCGCGGTCGTGTTCGTCGACTACACCCCGTCGCCCGAGGCCCAGTTCCCGGTCCCGATCGAGCAGGCGTACACCGTTGCCAAGTGGGTCGCCGACCATGGTGGCGAGATCGGTGTCGACTCCGACCGGCTGGCCGTGGCCGGTGACTCCGTCGGCGGTGACATGACCGCCGCCGTCACGATGATGGCCAAGCAGCGCGGAGGCCCGAACTTCCGGCAGCAGGTCCTGCTCTACCCCGTCACGGACGCGAACTTCGACACGCCGTCCTACCAGCGCTACGCCGAGAACTGCTGGCTCACCCGGCCTGCCATGAAGTGGTTCTGGGACGCCTACGCGCCCCGGGTCTCCGACCGCGCCAACCCGCTGGCGTCACCGTTGAAGGCAGACGTCTCCCAACTGCGCGACCTGCCGCCCGCCCTGGTGATCACTGACTCCGACGTGTTGGAGGACGCGGCCAAGGCCTACGCGGCCAAGTTGGGTCAAGCGGGGGTTCAGGTGACCTCGTCCCACTACAGCGGTGTCACCCACGACTTCATGATGCTCAACGCGCTCCGGGACACCCAGGCCAACAAGGACGCCGTCGCCGAGACCGCGGAAACCCTGCACGAGGCCCTCTACGCCCCGACCGCTCCGGCCGGCGGCAAGTAGCGGGGGCGCGCGGGCACGAACTCCACGCCCGTCGGGCACGCTTCCCGGTCGGCGCGGGGCGGTCGTCGCACCGCATGTCAGCGCAGGGCCGGTTCCCAGGACCAGCACTCAGGTCCTGGGAACCGGCGTCTGGCCGGGCACCCCGCCCCGAGACCCGTGGGCGTCACTGCCACTGCGACATGGCAGGCCGAGGGAACGGTGAGCAGGTACGGCACACGAACTCGGCGTCACTGTCGAACCTCCGCTGATCCGCCCCAGGACAACGTCCGGCAGGCGTGCACGGCGCCGCTCTGCCGCTCGGCTCACCGTCGGCCCTGCATGGCGGCGATGGCCTGGTGCACGGAAGAGATCACGACGGATCCTTCTCCCACGGCGGAGGCGACACGCTTCACCGAACCCGAACGCACGTCACCCACGGCGAAAACACCCGGGACGGACGACTCCATCCCCATGGGCCGGCGCCCACGGGAAAACGCGGACGTGTCGGTGACGTCGCTGCCGACGTGCACGAAGCCCTTGCCGTCGGTTTCCAGGAATCCGTCGAGCCATGTCGTGTTCGGTACGGCGCCGAGCATCAAGAAGGCACTGGACGCAGGGTGCACCGTTGATTCGCCGGTGACAGCGCTCCTCCACCGAACCGCCTCCAAGTGCTCCGCCCCTCGGAACTCGGCCACCTCGCTGCGTGTGTGTACGGAGATCTTGGGTGATGCCTCGATACGGGAGAGGAGGTACTGGGACATGGTGGTGGACAGGCCGGGGCGGCGCACCACCATGTGGACATGCGCGGCACTCTGCGACAGGAACACCGCTGCCTGCCCGGCGGAGTTGGCTCCGCCGACCACGAAGACATCCTCGTCCACACAGAAGGATCCCTCCAGGGCGGTTGCGGCGTAGTGCACGCCATTGCCCTCGAACCGGGGGAGTTCGGGCAGGTCGAGCCGCCTGTAGTGGGCGCCTGTGGCGACGACCACGGTCCGGGCCGAGAGCTGTTCGCCGTCGCTCAGGTGAAGGACGAAAGGTGCCTGGTCGCAGTCGAGCCTCACCACGGTGCGTGGAACCGCGATGCGTGCGCCGAACTTGCGTGCCTGGACCTGTGCGCGTGCGGCGAGCTCGTGACCGCTGATACCGAGCGGGAACCCGAGGTAGTTCTCGATCATCGAGGACGTGCCGGCCTGGCCTCCCGGCGCCGTGGCTTCGCACACGACGGTACTGAGTCCTTCGGAGGCCGCGTACACCGCCGCGGCCAGGCCTGCCGGTCCGGCGCCGACCACCACGACATCGACGGTACCGGTGTCGTCGATCGTCTCCCTGATGCCGAGGCACGCGGCAACCTGTGAGGTCGACGGGTTCTCCATATACACGCCTGGCCGGCATACGACCACCGGCCATTGAGTGACATTTTCCAGTGCGTAGTCACAGAGGGCGTCCTCGGCATCGGCGTTCTCGGTATCGATCTGGCGCACCGGATAATCGTTGCGTTCCAGGAAGCTGCGAATCCTCAGCATGTCGCCGGAGGTGCGAGGGCCCGCGAGCAAAACGGTTCCAAGCCCCAGGTGAATGTACCTGAGGCGCCTCAGGATGAAGGCTTGCAGGACGATGCGAGCAATATTGGGCTCGTTCGCGATCAAACGCCTCAATTGAGATGGCCGTAGCCGGACGACTGTGGACGCCTCGCGTGCCACCGCCTGTACGAGCGATTTCTGTCTGTTCAGCAGCGAGAGTTCTCCCGTGAACTCCCGGGCGCCATACACCGTGATAGTCCTTTGCTCGAGTGACTCGCCGGGCCTGCCTTGGTGATATATGTCGATTGTGCCGTCGAGGATCAAGTAGAAGTCGAAGTCCCGGGAGCCTCGATCGTAGAGAACCTGGCCAGGCTCCAGACGCTCTTCTGCTCCGTATGCCCGTACGCAGTCGATATGTCCATCCGTCAACTTCGGGAAGGCGGTTTCCGCATCCGCTCGGCTGAATACATCCTCGTCGTTCGTCATATGGCTCACCGCTTGCCTGTCCGTGATACCTCCAGATAGGCGGCCGGATCGGATCCATATCGCGCCTTGAAATGAGGTGTCCGACCGGCCGTGTGCGGGTCCGTGCGCCGTCAGCCGGAGGATGCGCCGCACCTCGCAGCCCACCAGTCTAGTTGCTGCTCAGGCGACCCGCATTACCTATAAGCGGCCTCACCGAGATGCGACGGGTCGGAAGACCCCATTCTATTTGTGCGACCGACGGAAGGGGTGTGCAATTTTCGAATAGCAGCGACAGAGCGCGCAGCGAGAAAGGTCATATTCTCTTCCCCACCGGCCATACTGGGACGCAGACTCGTCATGTCCACGACGGGCACAACACCTCCCGGGGTGGCGACGGTGGTCTGATGAACGGCCTTCGTGATCGTCTGTCACGCTCGGCCGCTCTCCTCGCCACTCGGGACGAGACAGGAGTTACCCCCTTCGCCGGCTATCGCGTCACTGGCTTCACGAATGACGAGGAAGCCGGCGTGGGCTTCGCCGACAAGGCGAAGTGGCTCCTTGAAGACGAACCCGAGAAGCTACCCACAGAATATTCGCCCGGTCCCGTATGGGAGCCCTGCACGGTAGTGGACCGCAATCTGTACACGGGTCAGAACCCGGCGTCGTCCGGTCCGTTGGCGGAGAAGTTCCTGCCGTTGCTCTCCTGAGGCTCCACCGGACCCCGGGGCCTGCAGAGCGAGGAAGCCGCACGCGACGGAGTGGGAGAAGGGCCGCGCGCCGTGGTGGCGCAGCACGGTCCGCAGAACCCGGCCGGGCGGTCCTCACCCGGCCGGGCTTTCGGCCACCGCCCTCCTCCGAAGGCGCTGACCTCGTTCAGCCTCCGCATGGCGTCCGGCGACAGTTCGGTGCGGGCCGCCGCCTCACCCGGCCGGTCCTCACCGACGCCGTTCGTACACCGTCACCCGCCGGCCGCGGATCCGCTCGTCCGCCACCACGGTGAAGAGCCGCTCCAACCCGGCGGACTTCGCCTTGTCCCGCTCCGTCAACACCGACCGTGCCGCCCCTGCCGTATCGGTGACCACGAGAATGCGTCGCTCTGCCGCCATGGCGGTCCGTATCCGGTTCGGGCCGGCCTCCTTGCCCTTCAAGGTGCCGGACTCCAGGGGGCTTTCGGCCAGTGCGATGTCCCGCAGTCCGGCGAAGTCGCCGGGGGAGACCAGCGCGGTGTCGCGCCGGTCCGCCGGTATGAAGAGCACCGCGTCCCCGGGTCTCTTCAACTGCCGCACTTCTTCGGCCACCGCCAGGACGTCGTCCACGCGACTGGCCGGAGACCGCTTGGCGAGCGACTGGGGCAGCAACGCCGCCACCGCCACCACGAGCACGGTCGGTACGAGCCACACAGTCGCTCTCGGGAACCGCGGCGCGGCCGAGCGAACTGCCGCATTCAGCGCCGCGCCGACCAGCAGGGCCAGACCCAGCATGCTGAACAGTACGTACCGGTCCAGGAACAGGGGCTGGACCAAGGCGATTCCGATGAGGCCGAGTTGCGGTACCGCGAGCAGCGGCAGCCCGACAGCGGCCGGTGACAGCCGGCCTGCCCGCGGCCGGTCCAGCAGCGCGCACAGACCGCCGATCGCCAGCAGGACCGCCGGGCCGATCAGCATCTGCCATGTCAGCGGCGGGATCCAGGCCACCTGACGGGCCTGCCCCCGGCTGAACAGAATCAGCGGCAGCGCGGCGACGACCGCGGCCGTCGCGCACATCGCCCATCGCGTCCACACGCCGCGCCGGGCCCTTGTCCAGAGCAGAGTCGCCATGTGCGCCGGCAGGATCAGCAGTGACAGCCAGTTCAGCAGGGCGCAGACGAGGACCGTGCCGCCGTACGCGGCCCAACGCGGCGCTCGGTGGCGCTTTTCGAGCAGCGTCACCAGCAGCAGTGTCGAGATCCCCGCTCCTGCCGCGATCAGCGCGTACGAGCGGCCTTCCTGGAGATGGAACTGCACGGCCGGAATCAGCCCGAACGTCAGTCCTCCCCCCACGCCCGCCCAGACCCCGGCCAGCCGATGGCCGACGGCGGCCACACAGCACGCCGCGACCGACATGGCCAGTACCGAGGGCAGCCGCAGAGTGGTGGTGCTCGGGCCGAAGCAGGCGAAGAGCCCGTGCATCAGCAGGTAGTAGAGGCCGTGTACGGCGTCGATGTGCCCCAACAGCCGCCAGGTGTCGGGGAGAGACCGTGAGGCGACGACCCAGGTCGCGGCTTCGTCCCGCCACAGACTGTGCTGCCGCGAGAGCCCCCACAGGCCGAGGGCGACGGTCCATGGCAGCGGGATCAGCCACACGTGAACGTGGCGCCGGAAGGCGGATAAGGCGAACTTCATGAAGAGGCTTTGTTCCTTGCAGGAGATGTACGCGCGCAAGCCGGCCGCGGACTTTCCCCAGGGACTCTCGCTCGGCGAGTGATCGGGTACGGGAAATTCACCGAGGCGGCGGGTCAGCGCAATGGCCGTGCCGCGGAGGACTGGCCGTCAACGCCGCGCTCGGGCACTTCTCGCGCCCTGCCCGCAACGCCGGGCGTCGTCTCGACCGCACAAGGCCGCGACGACACCTGGATGTTGGACAACTACCCCCGTGGCGCCACCCGTTGTCGGAGGTCAGCCGAGGGGGTGGACGTGCCGAGAAGTTATCGGACGAGAACCGTCGCCGACCAGTGATCGACTCCGTGATCACCATCACCGCTCAGGTGAGGAACCTCGACGCCGATCGGGTGGTCCCTGGAGGGATGCGGTGATGTGGGCGCTGCCGCACCGCGTCGCGGGCGAGGAATTCGGTCGCGTGCCGCGAAGTGATCCGTTAACTTGCGCCTGAGCGCAGTCAGGACGAGACGCGACCGTCAGGGGAGTCAGGCATGGGGACCGAAAGCATGCGAACCGACCGTCTGGGCCTACTGCTCGACCAGTTCGACAAGGCCAGGGAGATGGCCCAGGTGCGGCTGACGGGGCTCGGTGACGAGGAGTATCTGTGGGAGCCGGTGCCCGACTGCTGGTCGATCCGGCGCCGGGGTGAGGCGGCGACCCCCAGGGCGTTCGGGCCGGGCGAGTGGGTGCTGGATCTGGGCGCCGCGGACATCCCTGCGAGCGAATACGCCGAGGTCTCCCGGCAGGCCGCCGGCGGCATGACCGTTGCCAAGATCGCCGATGACTGGAGCGTGAGTGTCGAGCGGGTCGAGGAGATCCTCGCCCACACCGGTACGCCGGAGCCTGACCGGACGCAGGTCTCGACCATCGCGTGGCGGCTGGGGCACCTGCACTTCTGTTTCGCGGGCGGATGGGAGTGGGCCTTCGGGGAACGGCGGCATGAGCCGAAGACGCTGGTCGACTTCACCCCCTCCGCCGCCCTGGCGCTCGATCGGTTCTGGGCGCTGATCGACCGCTGGCGCGACAGCGTCGCCGCCGTCACCGACGAGCAGCTCGACACCGTCGGCTTCTCCCAGTACCCGTACGGTTCCGACCCCGACGACCCCTACGTCTCCGTGCTGGCGGGTTCCAACCTCGAATTCATCCACCACATGGCCGAGATCGCGTTGCTCCGCGACCTGTGGCAGTCCAGCGTCACCACTCAGGGGTAGGCCAGGGTGCGCCGCGAGGGTGGGCCACGGCGTTCCCGATCCACACGCCACGCGCGTGCACGCGGCCGCCCACTGCGGTGAAGGGCGTTGTGATCGCCACGGGCGGGAGCGACCCTCGGGCCACCGGCGAACCGGAGACCACGAGCCGGCGCAACACGGTGTGACGGCGCGTTCCTTCACTCACCCGGGTGAAACACGGACTGCACAGTGGGGTAAGGGGCATGGCCGGTGTGCCTCGGGGGAGAACTCCGGCGTGTGATGCCGTCGTCGGCATGTCGCGGACATGTCGCCGGTATGCCGCCGGTACAGAGGGGGTCTGCGCGTGAGCGTCGTCGTATTCACAGCGGACTTCGCCTCCGAGCACCAATGGGTGGCGGGGCGCTCCTGGGCCTATCCCGACGGTGGCCCCACCAACCCGGGAGACAACAAGCTGGACCACCTCACCGCTGATCCAGGACATTCTCGTACGGGCACGTTCCGCGCCACGCGCAGAGCCGACGGTCTGTGGGACACCGGCCTGCTGACCACCGAGGGCAGCGCGGACGGATTCATGGTGCGTACCGGGGACAGCCTGGACGCCAGGGTGCACTTGCCGATCGGGTCGGGTGCCTGGCCCGCGATCTGGACCTGGAGGGACGGGGGCAACGAGGTGGACGTGTTCGAGTACCACCCGGACAACCCCGACCTGCTGGAACTCAGCAACCACGTACGTGAGGGCCACCGATACGTGCGTGACGATGCCGTACGCCCGGGTGGTGTCGTCTCTCTGAGCGTGACGTTCGGCAGGCGCAGCGTCGTCTGGTCGCTCAACGGCAAGCGGGTCTTCGCCGACGGGGTGGGCGTCGGCCCCGACTGGCATGCCTATCTCATCGTCAACCTCTCGGTCTGCGCGGGCCGTTATCACCCGCCGCCCGACCCCGCGGTCACTGAGCTGTCCTACCAGGTGGAGAGCCTGGTCGTGCACCGCGCCGCGGTCCGGCCGTCGGTCGGCTGACGCGCACGGCAGACTGGCCCCCATGACCGCATCGGACCTCCCGGATTTCAAGGCTGACCTTCACCGCTACCTCCAGTCCGCCCGCGATGCCTTGCTGTGGAAGCTCGAAGGGCTCTCGGAGTACGACGTCCGCCGACCGCTCACGCAGACCGGCACCAACCTGCTGGGTCTGGTGAAACACGCGGGCGGCGTGGAACTGGGTTACCTCGGCGACACCTTCGGGCGGCCCTCCGGCGAACCGCTGCCCTGGCTCGAGAACGGTGCCGAGCCCAACGCGGACATGTGGGCCACCGCCGACGAGTCGCGCGAGCGGATCGTGGAGCTCTACCACCGGGCATGGGCGCACGCGGACGCGACGATCGACGCGCTGCCGCTCGACACGATCGGCAGGGTGCCTTGGTGGCCCAGCGGCAGGGACGAGGTGACGTTGCATCATGCCGTGGTACGCGTGGTCGCCGATACGCACCGGCACGCCGGGCACGCCGACATCGTCCGGGAACTCATCGACGGGGCCGTGGGGATGAACGAGGGCGACGACAGCGTGGCGCCTGGCGATGCGGCCTGGTGGGAGAGCTATCGCGACCGCCTGGAGAGTGCCGCGAAGCAAGCTGACCGACGCGCGTAGCCGGTGCACTACGAGAATGTCGTAGCGGCCGTCGCCACTCAGCGGACCAGGGCCGCCACAGGACCGACCTCCCACGAGGATGGCGGCTGACACTGTCACTCGTCGTCTGGTGGCTGCTGTGCGGCCTGGTCATGTGGCTGGTGGGCCAGGTCGCCCACCAGCCCGCCTCCCTCACCGCCTGCGCCGCCTCCGCGGCGGCCCTGGTCGACACGGGCAGCTTCCGCCGTCGCCGCCCGTGCTTCTTCGTCCCGCCCGAGTCCGTTCAGGCACAGCGCGTACTTGCGCAGGCTGTGGGCGAGCGCGTGGTTGTAGGCGTCCGGCCGTGCGGCGGCGAGTCCGCGTCGGACGGTCACGGCCTCGGCGATGGCCGTGAGTGCCTCGTCGTGGCGGTCCAGTGCGGCCAGCCGGGTGGAGCGGTTGCTCAGGCAGGTGGCGAGGTGGGGTTCGTGGACGGCCGGGCGAGCGGTGGCGAGGCGACGACGGATCGTGACCGCCTCACCGATGGCCGTGAGCGCCTCTTCACGACGGTTCAACGCTCCGAGGCGGACGGCGAGGTTGTTGAGGCTGAGCGCCAGCGGGGGAAGGAAGGCGTCCGGCAGGGTGTCTGCGAGTCGGCGGCGTAGCGCCACGGCTTCCTCCACCGCGGTGAGGGCCTCTTCGTGCCGGCCCACTGCCGCTAGGCGTGCCGAGAGATTGTGTACGTTGTTGGCGAGGTCGGGCAGGTATGCCTCCGGCCGATCGGCAGCCAGTTCGCGGCGGATCGCGACCGCCTCGGCGATGGCGTCGAGGGCCTCTTGTCCGTGCTGCAACTTCCCCAGCCTGACGGAGAGGTTGTTGAGACTCTTCGCCAGGTTGTCGAGGTGGACTTCCGCGCGTTCGGCGGCCAGTTCGCGGCGGATCGCCACGGCCTCCTCGATCGTGGCCAGGGCTTCCTGCTGCTGTCCCAGCGCCGCCAGCCGCAGCGCCAGGCCGTTGACGCCTTCGGCGAGGTGGGCACGGTGAACTGAGGGCTGCTCCTGGCACAGTCGCCTCCAGATGGCCACCGCCTCCGTGCTGGCGGCCAGCCCCTCCTCGTACCGGCGCAGCACCCCGAGCCGGTAGGAGAAGCGGTCCAGTCCGTGAGCCAGATCGGGTAGTCGGGCAGGGTCGGCGGCGCGGTCGCGGTACAGCTGTACAAGGCGCTGGAGGAGGTGCGCGGCGAGGTCGGCGAGGTTGTGGCTGGTGCGCGGCAACTGGTCGGCCAGGTGTTCCAGGAGCGCGGTGGGGGTGGAGGGGTCGTCGGTGATGCGGTGGAGGCCGTCGATGAGCGGTCGCGGATCCTCCGTCCGGGTGGCGACCTCGATGGCCGGTGCGGCGAGGGGGCCTGGATGTTCGGCGCACAGCGTGGTGAGAGCGGTGCTGAGGTGATCGCTCAGGGAGGGCTGGGTGGCCGCACGGGCGTAGACGGTGAGCAGCCGGGTGGCCTGGCCGGTGGTGGCGCCGGGCAGGAGGCGGCCGGGCAGGTGCGGATGGCGGTGCAGATGACGGCCGAGGAAGCGTTCGGCGAGCCGGTCGGGTTGCAGGCCGTCCCACGGGCGGGCGTCACCGGGTGGGTACAGGGCGCGGATCCAGGTACGCACGGCACTGCGACGGTCCCGGGGCTGGTCGGACAGATCCGGTACCCGGGCCAGCAGCGCGTCAGCCTGGTCCCTGTCGTCGGCGCCGAGCAGGAAGGCGGCGGCCAGGGCGTCGGTGAGTGTGTCCATGGTGAGGTCGGGGTGCAGGTGGCGGGCAGTCGCGGTGGCCCGCCAGTACCGGTGTTCGTGCAGCAGCAGCCGGTCTTCGACGGTTTCGGGGCGTGGGACCTGCGGGCCGGTGACCGCACCGGTCCCGGTGGCCGCGTCGAGGAGGTCGGCCAGGACGGTCATGTGCAGGGTCAGGGCCGTGGCCAGGCCGACGTCCTCCAGCGTCGGTAAGGCGAGGTCCGCGGCCAGCGCGGGCCAGGGGTGGTGCTGCCATCCGCGCACCTGCCGTAGCACGGCGGCGAAACTGTCCGCGGCCTGCCGGTAGGCCCCGGCCCGGTCCCCGCTGTCGGGCTCCAGGGGGTCGAGAGCGCTCACCGGGGCGCCGTCGAGGAGCTGTTCGGCCACGGATGTACCGGTCTGAAGGTTCTCCCACCAGTCCTCGGCGGTACGCGCCAGCAAGAGCACCTTCATCGGCGCACCGCCGTCGTGACGGGCCAGGGCCCGCAGCAGGTCGGCGAGTTGGGCGAGGCGTGTCTCGGCGTAATCGACCACCACCAGTGCGGGGACAGCGGCCTCCGCCAGCACCGTCAGCTCCGCGGCCGGGGCGTCGGCGCGCAGCCAGAGGGTGGCCCATCGGTCAGTGGCCCGTTCGGCGGTGAGGTGATGGGCCAGGCGGGTCTTGCCCTGCCCGGCGGGGCCGTGCACGAGCCAGGCACCGAAGCCGGGTTCCGCGCACCAGGCGCGTAGCTGCCCCAGAAGGTCGGCGCGGCCCCGGAACGGGACTACGGCCCGCCGGGCCCGCAACAGCACCGCGGGTGAGGACAGCAGTCCCGGGGCGGGACGTGTGTCGACGGTGTCTGCCAGTTGCTGCCACTCCACCGGCTCCGGCGTACCGCCGTCGTCCGGGCCGGCGCCGTGCGCCGCCAGGGTGGACCGGAAGGCCGGATCGTGGTGCAGGACATAGGCGGGTACGACATCGAGGCCGGAGTGCGCGAGTCCGGCGAGGTCGGAGGCGACCACCCCGGTGAGCAGACCGTCGCAGAACACCGCCGCCCCCGACAGGCCGCCCCAGGGCGAGGTACCCGCACCGGTCGGTTCGGGCGCCGTCCCGTTCAGGCTGAGCACATGGCGGTTGCCTGCACGCCCGGTGAGGGGGTTGATGGTGCCGGTGGCGTGCCACAGTTCGGCTGGGCGGTCCGGGCGCTGGATCAGGTCCGGCCCTCCTGCGACGTCGCACGGCGTACCGGGCCGGTCGGTGACCAGCCGCCCCCAGCCGGGTCCGGCACCGTCCGGTGGAACCCACGCCGGGTCGTCCACGGACAGCAGGGCGGCATCGTCGCGGCCTCCCGGAGTGCCGCGCCAGACCACTCGTGCCTGCCACCGCGACTGCTCTCCGGGACGGAACAGGCGCACGGTGGCCGCCTCGGGCGGGACCACATGGGCGGAGGTCAGTACCAGCTCGGGCGCGATCACATACCCGGAGCCCGGGCCGTGCGGCCCTTCCACGGTCACCACCCGTCGGCGCTGCACCGGATCGCCCGCCTGTCAGTCGGGGAGGCGATCCGAGACGTCGCCTGGGCCCGCCTTCCGGTGCGGGCTCCCGTGCACGAGCAGGTCGCCGCCGCCAGGTTGTTTCGGCGTCAGCGTGAGCTTGACCCGGTGAGTGCGGCCTTGGCTCACTCCCGCCTCCCCGTCGGCGGTCACCACCCATGCCTTGAAGCCGGCCCTCACTTTGGCATCCCGCCGCAGCTCGACGGTGAACTCCAGCTCGATGGGGCCCACTTCGAACGACAGGCCCGATCCCGCACCCCGGGCCGCGGCATCCAGCAGTTCGTCACGCAGCACGGCCACCGCCTCGGCCAGCTCAAGGTCCTTGTTCCGCATGCCTCCACCGCCCCCCTACAGCTCCGCGCGTCTCCGGAACACCTTCCAGAACGGGTCATCACCGTAAACCAACCGCCGGCGAAGCATGAGCCCTTTGCCCGCTTTCAGTGCTCGAACCCCGCGTCCTCCTAGCAGTTGAGGGAGCGTCACTCAGCGACAGCGACAGCGACAGCGACAGCGGCAGCGGCAGCGGCAGTGACGACGGATCGTGGATCGTGTCGGCTGCCGTGGTGGCGACGTCGGCTCACAGCCATCCTCGGCGGGCCGCCTGCCAGGCGAGTTGCATGCGGGTGGAGGCGTCGGCGCGTTCCATCATGCTCTGGATGCGGCGCTGGACGGTCCGTCGGCTCAGTCCCATCTGGGAAGCGATGGCCTTGTCGGTCACTCCCGCGACCAGCAGGGACAGCAGCTTACGGTCGGCCGAGGCGAGTGAGTCGGGCGAGCCGGCCGCGTCGGTGCCCGAGATGGCGCCGGTGTCGTCGACCTCCAGGGGGACGGCGGTCTCCCAGTAGCGTTCGAACAGGGCGACCAGGGCGGCGAGCAGGTTGCTGTCCCGGACGAGCGCTGTGGTGGGCTCTTCGGGGCTGCCGTCAGGTCCGCCGGCGACCAAGGGGAAGATGGCGACGGAACGGTCGACGATGGCCAGGCGCAGCGGGAGTTGCGGTACGGCTCTGGCCATCTCGCCGGCGCGTACGCCGGTCACCACGTTGTCGACCGCGCCCTCGTCGTCGAAGAAGGCCTTCTCGTACAGCACCCGGTAGCGGACGCCCCGGGCGAGCGCTTCGTACTCCTCGGCGTTGCTGCCCGAGGGCATCGCGACGTACTGGGCCCGGCAGAACCACAGGACCTCCTCCCGGGCGCTGCTCTGGATCTGCCGAAGGTGCTGGCGCAGGGCCTCCGCGCCGGTGATCACCTCTACCAGCTGGCCCGCGTCGTGTCTGCGCATCGTGTCCCGGTGGGCCTCGATCAGCGCGGCGGCCTCGTGCCGGGCCAGGTCGAGGACGTCGGCGCTGTGCCTCAGCCGGGGCAGCAGCGCCACCTCCGGGGGCGTGGCCTGGTACACCGGGGGAGTTCTGGCGGTATGGCTGACCATCGCCTTGGCTGCCAGCGAATCGAGGATGTGCTGGGCCCGCGTCGGCGTCAGGCCGGAGCGCAGGGCGACGCCTGCGGCCGTGGACGGGCCGGACGTCACGAGCGACCGGTAGACGGACTCCTCCTCGGGGCTGACCCCGGCGACTTCCAGTGCCACGGATGCCCCTCCCTGAGCCCTGGCCCACAGCGGTTGGACATCGTATTACAAGGGAGGGAGGGGTGGGGACGCACGGGTGACCGTACGCCCCCGGTCGCGAAGGTGCCCTCGGTGATACGCGAGTGGGCGGGGCCGCCGGCTGCGGTCCCGCCCACCTGGTGTTTCATCGGTGACGTCAGCGCAGGCCGAAGGCCCGGGTGATCGTCTGGGACACGGTGTTGCCGGCCTCGTCGCGGGCCGTGACCCGCAGGGTGGCGAAGCGCGCCGACTTCGGGGCGTTCAGCGACGACCGCCATCCGTCACGGGTCAGGGTCAGACCGCCGGTGTGCCAGACCTTGCCGTCGTCGTAGGAGACCTCCAAGGTGGGCTTCTTGATGGCGGCGGTGGTTCCGGGCAGGTGGGATGCGCTCACCGTCAGCGTGGCGTGCCGGCCGGCCCGTCCGGCGGTGTCGGTGTCCACGCCGTAGTCGAGCTGGATCAGCGGCAGGGAGGCGGCCGCCTCGGCCCCGGTCGCCGCGGAGGTGAAGTCCCACTCGGTCAGGGTGTGGGTCGAGTACGGGGCGGCCCAGGTTCCCCGGTCGTTGTCGATCACCAGCCGGTAGGGAAGCGTCTCGGGCGCCAGCGCGGGGACCTGGAGCCATTCGGCGTTGCCCCAGTCGAGCTGCTGGTCGCCCTGGTAGAGCGCCATCCAGTCCTTGACGGCGAAGTTGGCTCCCGCCTCGCCCACGTGGCCGGCACCGGAGTCACCCCAGCCGGGCGCGGTGATGTACATCGCGTCCAGGTACCGCAGCGGCTGGTAGCCCATCGGGCCCATCCGGGGGCGTTGGATCGGCCCGAACCAGCTGACCTTGCCCGTGTGCCGGGCCGGGTAGCGCAGCACACCGATCGCGTGCTGCCCGGTCTCGCCCTGGATGAAGGCGTCGTCGAGCCAGGTGGCGCCGGAGGTGACCCAGTCGGTCCGCTCGCCCTGAGCGGGCGCGGTCAGCTGATTGCCGACGGCCCAGCCCCGCCAGACGTCGGGCCGGAACTCCATCGCCTTGCCCTGCCGGTAGTTGCGGAACGACACGTCCACCTTGCCCAGGTCCTTCGCCTGCTCCCGCCAGGTGGGGTCCGCCGGGACCGCGCCGGACCAGTGGTGCACCACGTCGTACAGGTAGTCGGTGGTGGGGTGGGAGGTGACCTCGAGCTTGACCGGTCCGTGGCGCAACGCGTCCGTCAGGTCGGCGCCCTGGTCGGCGTTGAGGGTCGCCACGGTCAGGGGCGCCGGGCTCTGCGGGCTCCAGGGCGTCTCGTCCCACGGTTGCAGGCGGCCGGTGCCCTCGTTGACGACCACGAGCAGCGACGCGCCCGCGGCCGCGGCGGCCTGTGCCTGTGCCGTGATGCCGGCCGGGTTGCTGCCGCGGACCACCACGGCCTTGCCCCGCACCGTCTGCCGGCCCAGCTCGTTCGCCGTGCCCGTGCCGGCGTCCACCGCCGTGAGCGTCCGCGTGCCGGCCGGCAGCGGCTCGGCCGCCCGCTTGACCAGCGGATCGACGTAGTCCGTCGACCTCGTGCCCATGGTCAGCGCCGGCTGCTCCATGCGGAAGCGTGCACCGAACTCGAACTCACCGGTGGTCACCTTCCGGCCCGTGGGCAGTGCCCAGATGCTGTCGTAGGCGGCGTTGGGCAGCATGGACGACTCGACCAGGCTGTCGGTGAACGACCGGTGGATGTCCAGGCGCGGTGCGACGGGCGTGGTCTGCTGGGGCACGCGGACCCGGATCTGGCGGGCCTTGCGGGCGTCCAGGGTGACGGTGCGGTCCTGGTCCAGCCGCACGTCGTTGAAGGGGAGCATCGCCATGCCCAGCGAGTGCGGGCCGTTGGCGCCCCGGACGTCGGCGGTGAGCCATCCGCTGTAGGTGCCGACCGGCAGCCGGGTCGTGCCCGTGCCGGACTCGTCGAGGTCCAGCACCGTGAACAGGTGCTCCGCGGTGAGGACGACCCGGCCCGCCAGCGGCTTGCCCGAGCGGTCCTTGGCGGTGACCGTCAGCTGCTGCCGCTGCCCCTCCCGGGCCGCGCCGACCAGGGTCCGGGCCCGCACCTCACCGGCGCTGTCCGTACCGGTGAGCTGCGCGCTGACCGACTGGTCGGGCGTGACCCGGTCCAGGTGCGCGGTCAGTTCCACCGAAGCGGTGCCCTGCGCGGGAACGGTGATCTGGTCCTGCGAGAGGGTGAGCATTCCCGCCGGCACGGTGCCGTCGATCGCCAGGTCGAGCTTGACCGGGGCGCCACCGGTATTCGTGTACGTCACGTGCCGCACGTCGGTCGCGTTCGGCGGCAACGGCCAGCTGTGGGAGCCGGAGTAGGCGCTGGAGGTGGCGAAGACGGAGGTGTGCACCGCCGCCAGCGCGTCGAGCCGGCCGGCGCCCGCCTGGTAGGGCGTGTACGACGGGGTCGCGTGGACGCTGCTGACCAGCGCCTCCTTGAGCCGGGAGCCACTCCAGTCGGGGTGCTCGGCGGCCAGCAGCGCGGCAGCTCCGGCGACGTGCGGGGTCGCCATCGACGTCCCGCTCATCGACGTGTAGTAGCCCGAACCCCGCTTGTAGTGCGAGCGCGCCGCCACGATGTCGACGCCGGGCGCGGTGAGTTCGGGCTTCAGCCCGCTGTCACCGTCACGCGGGCCCTGGCTGGAGAAGTCGGCCAGATGGTCCGCCGAGTCCACGGCTCCGACCGTCAGCGCGGCGTCCGCGGCACCGGGGCTGCTGATCGCGTGAGGGCCCCCGTTGCCCGCCGCGATGACGAACAGCGCGCCCGTCTCGCTGCTGAGCCGGTCGACCGTCTGGCTCATGGGGTCGGTGGCGTCACCGCCACCGCCCAGGCTCATGCTGATGACCTTCGCCTTCTGGTCGCGGGCGGCCCACTCCATACCCGCGATGATCCAGGACTCCTGGCCCCTGCCCTCGCTGTCCAGCACCTTGCCGACGGCCAGCCGGACACCGGGCGCGACACCCTGCTCCTTGCCGTCGGAGGCCTTGCCGGTGCCGGCGATGGTCGAGGCGACATGGGTGCCGTGACCGTTGTAGTCGGCGACGTCCTCCTCGTACGGGACGAAGCTGGCACTGGTGTCGACCTGCCCGGTCAGGTCCGGGTGCTCACCGTCCACGCCGCTGTCGAGCACCGCCACCTTCACACCCGTGCCGGTGTTCCCCTCCGCCCAGACCTGCTGCGCGCCGATCTGCGCGGTCGAGTCGGCCAGGTCGGACTTCACCTTGCCGTCGAGCCAGATCTTGGCGATGCCACCCGCGAAGGCGGGCTTCGCGGAGCGGGCCTTCGCATCGTCACCGCCGGTGAGCGCGGACCAGAACACGTCGGCCTGCTTGCGGTTCTCGGCGAGGGACGCGCCCTGGATGCTCTCCAGCCGGCGCACGACGGCCGATCCGGCCACCTTCGGCTGGACGCGGGACCTGGCGGCGGCGTCGGTGTAGCTCACGATCAGCGGCAGCCGGGAGGTGCGCGCGTCGTCGTAACCGTCGGCGATCAGCCGGGTCACGTTGAACAGCTGCTTGTCCAGCTTTCCGGCGCTCACATACGGCAGGACGGCGTCGGGATAGACGTACGTCGCCCCGTCGATCACGGCACGGTGGAAGCCCGCGGTGGCACCGCCCGCGGCTTCGAAGGACCGCACCTCGCTGCCGTCGGCGGCGGTGCCGATCGTGACCCGGTCACCGGTGATCAGGGTGACGGTGTGGCTGCCGCCGCTCCCGGGGGACGGCTGTGCGGTGTGGGAGGACACGGAAGCGAGTGGGTCCGTGGGTACAGCGGCGGTGGCCGGTATGACCCCGAGCGCCAGGGAGGCGACCACGCCGAGCGCGGTCAACCCTGGTCCTGCAACAGGCAATCTGAGCACGGACAACCCCTAGTCGGAAGGGAACGCGATTGGTCTGGATCATCGGGGCGTCCCTGTTCCCCAGCAAGGAATTCCACTGGCGCAGCTGCGCCATGGCACAACTGCGCTACGGCCCTCACCGGCTCATGACACGGCGGGAACTCGTCTGCCGGATCGGCCGATTCACCACCGGCGGCTGTCCGAGGAGTCTCGACCGCCGTTCCGACTACCCCTAGGAGAAGTCGACTTGGGGGGCGGTCGTCCGGCGGGGGCGACCGGTCGGCCTCGGCGCCAACGCCTCGTCCCCGACATCGCGGATGCCGGGGACGGAGCGTGCTCGGTCGGAGTGGCCCCGCTCATGCGCGGCCACGCTCACGGTCGGCCGTCGTGTGCCGGCCGCTGGTGCCGTACGGATGGTGTCGTACGTGTGGTGCCGTACGGATGGAGTCGCACAGCCCCGGTGGCACTCGGCGGCGGGGCGAGGCCGCCGGGTGTCCGTTCTCAGGAAGCGACGAAGCGGGCGATCTGACCCAGTACGACCGTGTCCGTCAGGTAACCGATGTGGGTCTGACAGGCCACGTTGTTGTTCGTCGCGCCGTCCAGTCGGGTACTGGTGTAGGGCAGGATGATGCCGTCGCACGCCGAGTACCAGGTGGCGTACCTGGTACTGCCCGGCGTCTCGTCGCCCGCGGAGATCTGGGCGATGAACGAGGAGCCCGGGTACATCTGCTGGCAGGTCGTGTAGATCAGGCAGGCGCCGGCGTACGTGGTTCCGTGGTTCGCGCCGGCGATCGAGGCGAGGTGGCTGACGCTGGTGTTGCCGCCCAGCACCTTCAGGTAGTACTGGCTGACGAGGCCGCCCATCGAGTGGTTGACGATCGCGACCTTGCTCGCGCCGGTCCGCGCCTTCACGTTGTTGACGAAGGTGGCCAGGCCCTGAGCGTTGGTGATGTTGTTGCCGTAGGAGTTGTACTCGTAGGCGAAGAGGTTCGAGCTCGACCAGCCGTTGGTCCGGAACACGCTCATGGCGGTGACCCAGTTGGACGCGTTGCCGGTGTAGCCGTGGACGAAGACGACCGGCGTGCTGGTCGCCAGCGGCTGAGCGGCCGCGTCGGCCGCCCGTACGGCGGAGGCGGTCGAGGCGGCCGTGGCCGAGGAGTCGGCCGCGCCGGCCGTCGACGCGGAGAAGAACAGGGTGGACGCGACCGTGGCGGCCGCGAGAACGCCGAGAAGCCGGCGCGGGGTACGACGACGCATGGAGCCCTCCTGACGAGGATGCGGGGATGCGGGTGCCTGACCCGACCAGAGTCGTGGGGCGCGGCACGGGCGCCATCGGCGAAATCACCAGTGCCCGTCGTGACGGCGGACGTTCCAGCATGCGGGGCGGTCGAGCGAGGCGACTGCCCCCGGGCCCCTGCCGTACGGGCGTATCCCAGGTGCGCACCATGATCGGCCGACCTAGCGTCGACGCCATGGCCGAGCCGAACGAGCAGGGCGGACCTGTCCAAGAGGCTGCCCGGAAGTCTCCGCGGCACAGGGAGTTCTGGGACGCCTTCAGGCAGTCCCATTTCCTGCCGGCGACGATTCTGGTGATCCTCGTCTCCGCGGCGGCCGGTGTTTTCGCCTGGTCCTACACGTACGCGTTCGCCAACCCCTCCCCGCACCGTGTTCCGATCGCCGTGGTGGGCTCGGCCAGGCCCGAGCACGGTGTCTTCCTGGCCGGGATGGACAAGGCGCTGGACGCCGCGTTGGTCCCCCACCGGTACTCCGGCTACCCGCAGGCCAGGAAGGCGATCCAGGAGCAGACGTCGTTCGCGATCGTCGACGTACGGCAGGCGCGCAGGGTGACCATGGACGTGTCGTCCGCTTCGGGCGCGTCCGTGGCCGAGCTCTTGGAGCAGGCGGCGCCGGCCGTCGGGAAGGCCGTCGGGGTGGACGTCGTGGTGCGGGACGTCAACCCGAACCAGAAGGGTGATCCAAGAGGCCTCGCGATCTTCTACATCACGCTGGCGGCCGTGGTGGTCGGCTTCGTCGGCGCCATCCAGCTCAACGTGCATGTGAGCTCGCTCGGCTCCGCCACGCGCATCGCTTTCATCGTCGCCTACTGCCTCCTGGGCACGTTCGCCATCGCGGCGGTCGTGGACTGGCTCCTCGGCGCGCTCGACCTGCCCTTCGTGCAGGTGTGGCTGACACTGGCCCTGGCCATGTACGTCGCGAGCACCCTGTTCCTCATGTTCATGGTCCTGATCGGACGATGGGCCATCCTTCCCACCTGGGCCATCATCGTCCTGATCGGAAACCCGGCTTCAGGCGGCGCGGTCTCCTGGCCGTTGCTCCCCTCGTTCCTGCGGATCATCGGCCCCTGGCTGCCGTCGGGGGCCGCGATCGGCGCGATTCACACCGAGGTCTACTTCCCGGGGCACCTGCACATCCTGCCGTTCCTGGTCCTCGCCGGATGGGCGCTGCTGTCGACCTGTGTCTTCTGCGTCGTGAGACACCGGCAACCCAGAGCGGAGCGGGGGTCCGCGGCGCACGAGGCATGACCCGTCCGACGACCGGCGGGCGGGTGTCCGCGGCGCACGAGGCATGCCCCGTCCGACGACCGGCGCCCGCTCAGGACCCCGCGACCGCCGCCGCACCGGTCGCTCACCGGTCCGGACCTCGGCGAAGGATCTGGGTACCGACGCTGCCCGACATCGCGATGCCGGCGGACGTGCTCTCCCGCGAGCAGCGACCGCGCGACGCCCCGCGGGTCTGCGGGGCGCCATCGCCGAGCGCCATGTCCGGTCCTGGACCGGCTGGTCGGTGACCTCCCGGACGTGAACCTCAGCTGGTCAAAGAGGCCACGTAGGGCGCCAGTTTGGACGGGTTGAGGATCCACAGGATGCGGTCGATCCCCTCCGGGGACACATCGACGGACAGCAGGGCCACGGCCTGGCCCGCGGAGGTGACGAGTACGGCCGGACGGCCGTTGGCCTCGACCCATCGGGTGTCCGCCTGGGGCCAGAACCGAGGTGCGAAGGCGGTCAGGTACTTCGACACATGGGAGCGCCCGATGACCGGGATCTTCGTCGCGCCGCGCATTCCTCCGCCGTCCGAGTAGCTGACGACATCCGCGGCGAGCACGTTCTCGAGCACCGCCAGATCGCCCGTCCGGGCAGCGGTGAGAAACACCTCCAGCAGACGCCGGTGTTCAGCCGGTTCGACCCGCTCCTTGCGTTCGGCGGCCAGGTGCCTGCGCGCACGGCTCACCAACTGGCGGGCGTTGGTCTCGCTCGTCTCCAGCATGTCGGCGATCTGCTTGTAGGGGTAGTCGAAGGCTTCCCTCAGGACATAGGCCGTGCGTTCCACCGGGTTCAGTTTCTCGAGGAGGAAGAGCACGGCCAGTTCGATCGCCTCCGCGCGTTCGGCGCCCACCTGTGGATCGGCCCTGGTGTCGACCGGTTCGGGAAGCCAGGGCCCCACGTAGGACTCCCGCCGCATCCTGGCGGACTGAGCGTGGTTGATGGCCAGACGGGCGGTGACCGTGGTCAGGAAGGCCGTCGGCTCGACGACGCGCGTGCGGTCGGTGTCCTGCCACCGCAGCCATGCCTCCTGAAGGATGTCCTCGGCCTCCACCGCGCTGCCGAGCACGCGGTACGCGATCCCGAAAAGCCGCGGCCGGGCCGCGAGGAAGTCCTTCGTCGCCTGGTCGAGGGAGTCAGTGTTGTCACCAGCGTGCATGGTCCGTGGTCCTGCCTTCCAGCCTCGGACATCCACGCTACAAGCCGTCGCGGTGGTGTCCACCGCTGAGGGCCGCCTGCGCGGCGGCCTCACCGGATCTTGCGTACGGCGGCGGCAGCTGGTGCGGCACTCACGGACCGCGGAGGGGCGGCGATGCCGCACACCGGTGCGGGAGCCGAAGCGCCCCCGACACGGTCGGTCAGGCGAGTTCGAGCCCTCCGTCGATCGTCAGTACCTGCCCGGTGACGTGCGGCCCCTGCGGGTCGGCGATGCGCACGATCCAGTCCGCGATGTCCCGGGGGTCGCCGAGCCGGCCGGTGGGGATGCGCGCGCGCTCGGAGGCGCGCAGCTCCCTGATGGCGTCCTCGGGAAGGCCCGCCGCGGCCAGCACGTCGGTCTCCGTGGGGCCTGGGGCGACGGCGTTGACACGGACACCCTCGGAGGCGAGTTCGAGTGCCCAGCTCCGTGTCAGTTGCTCCAGGGCGCTCTTGGTGGCTGCGTAGTGCGCCGCACCGGCCAGGGGCCGGTGGCCGTAGGTGCTGGACACGTTGACGATGGAGCCGGACGACTCGCGCAGATGCGGCAGGGCCGCGTGGGCGAGCAGGCTCGGCGCCGTCACGTTGAGTTCGAACAGATAGCTGATCACCGAGCGATCCGTCTCCGCCAGCGGCATGACGGCGGTGGTGCCTGCGTTGTTCACGAGCAGGTCGAGCCGCCCCCACCGCTCCACCGCGGTGCTGACGACGGTGTCGGCGGCGTGGTCCGCGCAGATGTCGAGCGGCAGTACCGCGATGTGGGGGTGCTCGCGGGCGGTCGCCTCCAGGGCGCCCTTTCGGCGGCCGACACCGAGAACGCGAGCCCCCGACTTCGCCAGGGCTATCGCCGTAGCTCGGCCGATGCCTGAACCCGCGCCGGTGACGATGGCGACACGGTCCGCGAAGGGCTGGGCTGTAGGGCTGGACATTTGATCACCTTGATCGATGTGCGAGGGTCGGAGATGTCGATGTCGGGCGCCGGGTGAGGTGGCTCGCTCAGCCGAACTGACCGGGCTGGTAGCTGCCGGCGGGCTGCTGGTTGATGACGTTGATGCGGTTGTAGGCGTTGATGACGGCGATGAGTGAGATGAGCGCGGCGAGCTGGTCCTCGTCGTAGTGCTTGGCGGCGTTCTGCCAGGCCTCGTCGCTCACGCCGCCGGCCGCGTCCGCGATGCGGGTGCCCTGCTCCGCCAGTTCCAGGGCGGCACGCTCCGCGTCGGTGAACATGGTGGCCTCTCGCCAGGTGGCGACGAGGTTGAGCCGCTGGGCGGTCTCACCGGCTTCTGCGGCGTCCTTGGTGTGCATGTCGGTGCAGAAACCGCAGCCGTTGATCTGGCTGGCGCGGATCTTCACCAACTCCTGGGTGGTGATCGGCAGGC
The DNA here is from genome assembly GCF_042735715.1 of Streptomyces sp. NPDC059582. Taxonomy (NCBI): domain Bacteria; kingdom Bacillati; phylum Actinomycetota; class Actinomycetes; order Kitasatosporales; family Streptomycetaceae; genus Streptomyces; species Streptomyces sp. NPDC059582. Next base: position 88,640 of record NZ_JBHWCC010000030.1, on the reverse strand, counting down.
CGGACTCCGACACCACCTTGCTCGCGGAGTTGATGTGCTTCAGCACCTTGCCGGCGAAGGCGTTGGCGAAGTAGTTGATGCGCGATTCCATGGTGAACTCCCTGGTGGGGTGTGGATACGCACTACTGACCGGACACCGAGACCGAATGTGACAGGGGCGTGGGTGTGACGGCGGACACTCCACAGACCGGGCGTGGCGAGGGCGGAGAGGTCCGAGGGTCGGGGCGTGAGGGCGGCGAGGCCCGACGTTCGGGGCGTTGAGAGTGGCGAGGGTCACTCGTACCGACTGTGCGTGGCATCGCTGGCCGTGCTGTCACAAAGCAGAGGCCTGTCGGGTCAATGGGGCAAAAGGGGCGAATCGCCTTAGAGCTCCTACGCTACCCACCCCCCGTGCCATCGAGGACGGCGATCCCATGACCATGACCATGACCAAGACCAGGACAAGCCCCTCCGTGATGACGCTCGGTAAGCAGCTGAGTGCGTCCGACGTGTCCGACACGGCCATCGCGCTGCTGGACCAGCACGGCACGGTGGTCGGATGGACGCGGGCCGCCGAGCAGCTCGTCCAGTACTCCGCGAGGGCCGCGGTGGGCCGGTTCGCCGCATTTCTCCTCCCGTCCTTCGGGGCGGCATCGACGACATCGGCATTCGTCGACCAGTGCCGCGCCCAGAACGGCTGGCCGGGCACGACGGGGGTGCGCCACCGGGACGGCCACATGCTCGACGTCAGCCTGCGCATGTCGATGCTGCGGGGGCGGGACGGAGAAGCGCGGTGGCTCCTTTCCTTGGTCGACACCGGGGCGCTGTCGGGGGAAGGGATGAACGGAGCCGTGTGGGGGCGGCTGCTCTCCCGCGCGCCGATCGGCGTCGTCATCCGTGACCAGCAGCTGCGGTGCGTCTTCACCAACGACGCCATGGAGAGGCACGACGGCATCTCCCCCGACCGGCGGCTGGGGCGCCGGTTCACCGACGTGCTGCCCGGCGACAACGCCGCAGTGCTCGAGGCGATGATGCGGCAGGTGTTCCAGAGCGGTGCCCCCCTGGTCCACGAGTACCGGAAGTGGCTGCCGGAGAGCCTGGGCCGCAATCGCCCGGCCGCGGTGTCGTGCCACTGCCTCCTGGGCGCCGACGGCCGGCCGCTGGGAGTGTGCGTCATCAGCGTGGATGGCGCCGAGAGCCGGCAGACACGTGAACGCCTCGCCGTCCTCAGCCAGGCCAGTGCACGCCTGGGCAGCACCCTGGATGTGATGCAGGCAGGCCAGGAGCTGGCCGACCTCGCCGTGCCCCTGCTCGCCGACTACGTCGCCGTCGACCTGGAGGAGTCCGTCCCGTTCGGTGAGGGCCCTCCGGTCCGCATCGGCCCGCTGGGGGACCGTTTTCCCGTGTTCCGGCGGGCCGGTCTCGCGTCGATCCGCCAAGGGGTCCCGGAGTCCCCATGGGTACGCGGTGAGCCGGTCCAAGTGCCTGACATCGAGCCCGCCGTCGATGTCCTGCGCACCGGCAGGTCCCACCTGGAGCCGGTCCTGGACGCCGCCCCGGGGACGTGGCTCGAACGGAGTCCGGCACTGGCGGAGAGGGTCCGTCGGCACGGCGTGCACTCACTGATGGTGGTACCCATCCGTACCCGGCGCGCCCTGCTGGGCATGGTGTTCTTCATGCGGACCGAGGACCCGGTGCCGTTCCAGGACGTCGACCTGTTGCTGGCCGAGGAACTCGTCGGACGTGCCGCGCTGTCGCTGGACAACGCCCGTCGGTACGCCCGTGAGCACACCGCCGCCCTCGCGCTCCAGCGCAATCTGCTGCCCCACCGCCTGGCGGGCGGTACGGCGGTCGAGGCGGCCTCACGCTACCTGCCGGCCGATGTGGACCACGGCGTCGGCGGCGACTGGTTCGACGTGATCCCGTTGTCCGGCGCCCGGGTGGCCCTCGTCGTCGGCGATGTGGTCGGACACGGCGTGCACGCCGCCGCGATCATGGGCCGGCTCCGCGCTGCCGTCGGCACGCTCGCCGATATGGACCTGCCCCCCGATGAACTGCTGGCCTGCCTCGACGACACCGTCCACCGGCTGGCCGAAGAAGACGTCGACTCCCCGTCCCAGGCCCCCGCCTCCGCGGGCGCGACCTGCCTGTACGCCGTCTACGACCCGGCCACCCGCCGGTGCACCATGGCCCGCGCGGGGCATCCTCCGCCCGCGATCGTCGACCCGCACGGCCAGGTGACGTTCGTGGACCTTCCCGCCGGAAATCCGCTGGGCACCGGGATGGGAGACCCCTTCGAGGCAGTGGAGCTGGAACTGCCCGAGGGAAGCCTGCTGGCCCTCTACACCGACGGTCTGATCGAGACCCCCGACCATGACATCGAGGAGGGAATGCGCCGCCTGGGCACCGCACTCGCGCAGCCCGGCCGGTCCCTGGACGACCTCTGCGACATCGCGACGGAGACCCGCCCGGGCCAGGAGGTGTCCGACGACGCCACGCTGCTCCTCGTGCGGCCCCGTTCGCTCGGCCCGGCCAGGGTCGCCTCGTGGACGCTCCCCGGCGACGAGAGTGCCGCCCGCCGCGCCCGTAACCTGGCAGCTCTCCAGCTGGCCGAATGGGGCCTGGAAGGTCTCGAGGACTCCACCCGGCTGATCGTCAGCGAACTGGTCACCAACGCGGTCCGCCACAGCGACGGCCCGATCGGTCTGCGGTTGCTCAGGCACCAAGTCCTGACCTGCGAAGTGTTCGACACCGGCGTCTGCTCCCCGCGTCTGCGTCGCGCACGCACCACGGACGAGCACGGCCGCGGCCTCTTCCTGGTCGCGCAGATGTCCCGCAGGTGGGGTGCCCGATCGGTGGCGGGCGGCAAAGTCGTCTGGGTCGAAATGGACCCACCGGCGGGGGCGACCGACGCTCTCGACACCAGCCCGCGGGTCGCTTTGCAGGGAACGCCCACCTCAGTACGGAGTGCCTAAGGGCTGTCCCGTAATCCCCGGCGGGCGCACGACGACAGCTACGGCACCTCGCCGCGTTGTCGGATCGCCCGCATACGCCCAGTATGCGGACGACCCTCCGCCTTGCGATGCACCGCATCTGACGCCGCGCGCTGATCCACCAGGGATTACGGGACAGCCCTTAGTGCCGCGACAGGCAACGGCCTGCACGCCAAGGCGCCCCACCGATCCCGCGGTCACCCGCTCGACCCGCGCACGTTCACACGAGGCAGCAACGATCGGGTTCGCGAACCACTTGATCCGCTCGGCCGGGGGCCCACCTCGGTCGAAGCGCCCGAGAACTCACCCACCGGGCCCTGGGTTCGGGACCGGACTTCCTCAACAGGCCCCCTCCTGCGTGACATTCGCAGAGGGGGCCTGAGCGTGCCGGGGGAGGAGCGCGCCAGCGCGTTCCGGGTCGGTCGGTCGCCCCCCTGTCCGCGCTCCGTGACGGCGCCCGGCCTTCCGGCGGACCGCGATCCGAGGACGCGGCCGCTGCCGCGGCCGGGCGCAGTGATCACGGGTCGAGCGGACGTGCGCCTCGGAGGCTTCGCCTGGTACGCGGTTGTGGAGTGTCGCGCGGTGCGATCGGTCCGGGACGTACGGCGCCGGCATGGTCGGCGACGGGGTCTGCACGCGCGCTTCGCGGTGTGGGGGTTCGCCGAATCGAAGCAGCGGCCCGGGCTGGAGTGGGTGGGACCGTCGCAGCGGTCCGGGCGGTGTCGACCCGGGACGGGTCTGCCGCCTCAGGGGTGGCGAGTGTGTACAAATGGTGCATCAGGGAAGTCGTTGGATGTATGTCACTACTCGTTGAGGAGCGTGCGCCTCATGTCTACGGGAACGCTTCTGGCCATCATCATCCCGATCGTGGTGGTGATAGCCCTGGCCATCGTGGCGGTCGCACTGCTGATGCGTCGCCGCCACCTCCGTGAACGCTTCGGACCCGAATACGAGCGGACGGTCGAGGGGTCCGGCAGCCGGATCGCCGCCGACCGCGAGCTCAGGGAGCGCGAGAAGCGCCATGACTCGCTGGAGATCAAGCCGCTGCCCGCTGGATCGAAAGACCGCTACACGCAGGAGTGGGGCAGTGTGCAGGAGGAGTTCGTCGACCGGCCGGTGGACGCTGTGCATGACGCGGACCAGCTGGTGACCTCGCTCATGCATGAGCGGGGATATCCGACCGAGGGGTTCGAGCAGCAGATGAAGGACCTGTCGGTGGAGCACGGCCGCACGCTGGAGCACTACCGTGCCGCGCACGACGTGGAATCCATCAGTACGAGCAGCCAGGCGACGACGGAGCAGCTGCGGGGTGCCATGGTGCACTACCGCGCTCTGTTCGAGGAGTTGCTCTCCGACGGCGGCCGCGCACAGCCCGCCCGGTCCTGACATTGATATCGATCCGCATGGAGGGACGACGCCATGCACAGCCATGAGGACAAGAATCGCTCGAGGACTGCCCTGACCACCGAGGACCTGGTCCGGCCGACCGGTACCGAAGAGATGCCGGGCGAGGCGAAGAAGGCTTCCACACGGCCCCCGGTCTTCCCGGGAGAGGCAGCCAGGTCGGCCGAGAAGGAGCGGCGGGGCGGTTCTCCCGCCACGGGTGCGCCCGAGGGTGAGGCCGCAACCTCTGCCCCGGGTACATCGGACGCCACGGCCGGGTCGGACGCCCCCGGTACCTCGGACATGACCGGAGCGCGGGACGCCACGGGTACATCGGATGCCCCTGGCTCGGAGCGTCAACGGGGCGCGGGAAGTGAGTCGGGGACCGCGGAGGACGAGGCTCCCCAACTGCTGACGGACGACGAGGGACGAGCGTTTCGTGATCGTTGGCAAGAGATCCAGAGCAAGTTCGTGGACGACCCACGCGATGCTGTGCACGACGCGGATGCTCTGGTGGCGGAAGTCATGCAGACCCTCGCGGCCACATTCTCGCAACACAAGAAGGACCTCGAAGGCCAGTGGGGCGAGGGTGAGCAGGTGAGTACTGAGGAGCTGCGCGGGGCCCTTCGTCGCTACCGGTCGTTCTTCAGGAGGCTGCTCACCACGTGAGGCTCCTCCGGCGCCGGTTCCGGCAGGGTGCGCCGCCCTCCGCTGTGAATCGACTGTGAACCGATCGCGCTCCCTGAAAGAGAGGGAAGGGGTCTTTTGCCCGACTCGTCCAGGGGTGGTCGTCCAGGGACGGCACTCGTCTGATCGTCACGGTGCGTGGTCTGCGTCGTGGCGATCAGTGCGTGACACCGTCGTGGCGATCAGTGCGTGACACCGGCAGCCGCACGTGAACTGTGCGAGGCCGGATCCCGGGTCGTCCGGCCTCCTCCCCCCGCCCTGGGTCGTACGGCTCCCGTCGGCCATCGCGCATGAGATCGCGGGTGATGCCGAAGAAGCGCATGCCCTCCACGCCGAACAGATCAGCGGCCGAAAAATCTTGGACGGCGATGTCGAGAACCCGCGCGTGGCTTCGTCCCCGGGGTGAACGCGACCAGAATGGGGTCGCACCAGCACCGAGGAGAACCACGATGGCCAAGTACTTGCTGCTCAAGCACTACCGGGGCGCACCGGCCGCGGTCAACGACGTGCCCATGGACCAGTGGACGCCGGAGGAGATCTCCGCGCACGTGCAGTACATGCACGAGTTCGCGGCCCGGCTCGAGAAGACCGGTGAGTTCGTCGATGGTCAGGCGCTTGCCCCCGAGGGCACGTTCGTCCGGTACGACGGGGAGGGGCGCCCGCCGGTCACCGACGGCCCGTTCGCCGAGACCAAGGACCTCATCGCCGGCTGGATGGTGATCGACGTCGACAGCTACGAGCGCGCCGTCGAGCTGGCCGGGGAACTGTCGGCCGCCCCTGGGAAGGGTGGGGAGCCGATCCACGAGTGGCTCGAACTGCGCCCGTTCCTGACCGAGCCGCCCACCATCACGGAGTGACCTCAACGATGAACGGGGCCCTGCTCCGGAGTCTCACACCGAGCGTGCTCGGGATCCTCGTCCGCCGCGGAGCCGACTTCGCGGCGGCCGAGGACGCCGTGCAGGACGCGCTGGTCGAGGCGGTTCGCGTGTGGCCGGCCGACCCGCCGCGGGACGCGAAGGGCTGGCTGATCGCCGTGGCGTGGCGCCGGTTCCTCGACGCTACCCGGGCGGACGCCGCCCGTCGTCGGCGTGAGGACCGCGCCGACGAGGAGCCGGCGCCCGGGCCCGCGCCCGCCGTGGACGACACGCTCCAGCTCTATTTCCTGTGCGCCCACCCGTCCCTGACGCCGTCGTCCGCGGTCGCGCTCACCCTGCGCGCCGTGGGCGGGCTGACCACCCGCCAGATCGCGCGGGCCTACCTGGTGCCCGAGGCGACCATGGCCCAGCGCATCAGCCGTGCCAAGCGCACGGTCTCCGGCGTGCGGTTCGACCAGCCCGGCGACGTCGCCACCGTGCTGCGCGTCCTCTACCTGGTCTTCAACGAGGGCTACTCCGGCGACGTCGACCTCGCCGCCGAGGCCATCCGGCTCACCCGGCAGCTCGCGGCCGCCATCGAGCACCCCGAAGTGGCGGGGCTGCTCGCCCTCATGCTGCTCCATCATGCCCGGCGTGCCAGCCGGACCGCGGCCGACGGCAGCCTGGTGCCGCTCGCCGAGCAGGACCGTGGCCGGTGGGACACCGAGTCGATCGCGGAAGGCGTCCGGATCCTCCAGGCGGCCCTCGCCCGGGACCGGTTGGGCGAGTTCCAGGCCCAGGCCGCCATCGCGGCGCTCCACGCCGACGCGCCCAGCGCCCAGGAGACCGACTGGGTGCAGATCGTCGAGTGGTACGACGAGCTCGCGCGCCTGACCGACAGCCCGATCGTCCGGCTCAACCGCGCGGTGGCCGTCGGCGAGGCCGACGGACCGCGCGCCGGCCTCGCGGCCCTCGCGGCGCTGAACGACTCACTACCCCGCCACACCGCAGTGGCGGCGTACCTCCACGAGCGCGACGGCGACCTGGCGACGGCGGCACGGCTGTACGTCGAGGCGGCCCTGCGGGCACCCAACCTCGCCGAGCGCGATTACCTCACACGGCAGGCCGCCCGTCTCAACGCCCGCCGGAGCGGCTGACGGGTCGCGCTCTGTACGTCCGCACCAGTGCCTGATGGCGGTCTGACCGAGCGAGGGGTTCCCCCGGGCGCGGCGGCTCGCGTGCGGACGGGCGTACAGCGGCAGAGGGAATCGAGGCGGCCTGTCTGGACCAAGGCGGCTCAGGTCCCGCTGAGCGTCATTCGCGTACGCCTTACGTCATTCGCGTACGCCGTGCGTCACGCGGTCGGTTCCGGTGGCGCGAGCACTGTCGGCCTGCCCTGGGGGTGATGCCTTCCTCGCGAAGGGTCCTGCCTTCCCGTCCGCGGGGCCGTCCCCGTGCCGAGATCCACCACGGCATCGAACGCGTGCAACACCTGCTCCACGACGTCCTCGCGCGAGGAGCCGGCGAAGATGCCGTCGATCCAGTTGAGCAGAATCTGGTTCACGCCACCGACCAGCATCATGGCCATGACTGCCGGCTGGACCGCGGGATCGCGCCAGCCCGCGGTCAGCAAGGATTCCACCAGTCCTGCCATGCCCAACAGTCCCCGTCGTCGCTCCTGCGCTGTCAGAGGGCCGGCCGCCAGTGACTCGACCAGCTTGATGCGACCCTTCCTCGGGTCGTCGATCAGTCCATGGGTCAGCACGTCGAGCATGCGCTGTGCCCGGTCGCGGCGCTGCCCGCCGGATTCGACGGCGGCCCGGCAGCGCGTGGTCTCATCGGCGTAGATTTCCTTGACGATGCCGGCCATCAAGTCGTCCAGCGACGAGAAGCTCTCCGTGAAGTAGCGGTCCTGCAACTTGCTGTGGCGCAGCACCGCGCGGATGGACGTCCGCGAGTACCCAAGGGTGCAGAACAGTTCCAGACCGGATTCCATGATGCGCTGTCGCCGCGCGGCGACGCGCTCCTCGGCGGTCCTTCCGTCGTACGTCCTCATGTCGAAACCGCCTCGCTTCGCAACGCAGACACCGTCTGACGGACTGCCGCCCGAGGGCAATTGCGTACATTCTCACGGCCGTCTCCCCGCAGGCGCGTGGCTGTGCGGTCCTCTGCGGGATCCTTGTTCGGTCGTCGGACCGTCGAGGGACCTGCGCCTTGCTGTCATAGTAGGCCGATTTTTCCCATCTGTGGGCACTTGCCCTCAGATGGTGTAATCTGGGACATATTCTTGGACGCGGCCCGTGCGGCCCCGCGCCCTCGCCACCGCCTCGCCGAGAACTTCCGGCGGGCGGGCGGGCGCCCAGAATCGCCACAGCCGAGAGAAGTGAACGTGCCATGGACGTGACTCGCCTGTTCATCGGGGGGAAATGGTCGGCACCCGCCGGGAGTGATGCCATCACGGTCACCTCGGCAAGTACCGGTGAGCGCTTGGGATCAGTGCCTGAAGGGGTGGGTCTCGATATCGAGAACGCCGTCCGAGCGGCCAGAACGGCATTCGACGCCGCTGAGGGATGGCCGAGGTGGGAACCGGAGCGCCGTGCGGCGGCCATGATCAGGCTGGCCGAAGAACTGGACGCCAGAGGTGTCCAGTTGGCTTCCCTCGGCAGCGCGCAGAACGGTTGCCCGATCTCCGTCAACGGGCACTTCGACGGGGCGGTGCCGGCTGCTCTGCTGCGCTACTACGCCGCCCTGGCCGGTGATGCCTCGCGGGAGGAGAGCCGCCCGGGCCTGGCGGGCGGCTCCGCGTCGGTACGGCGTGAACCTGTCGGTGTGGTGGCGGCCATCGTGCCGTGGAACTTCCCGCAGACCCTCGCCTTCTTCAAGATCGCGCCGGCCCTGGCGGCAGGCTGCACGGTCGTCCTCAAACCGGCACGGCAGACCGTGCTCGACTCGGTGTTGCTGGCGGAGGCGATCGAGGCGGCGGACCTTCCCCCCGGCGTGATCAACATCGTGCCCGGTGGCCCGGAACTCGGGGCGCACCTGGTCTCCGAACCCGGGGTGGACAAGGTCTCCTTCACCGGCTCGGTGCCGGCGGGCCGTGCGGTCGCCGCGGCGTGTGCCCGGTCGGTGCGGCCGGTCACGTTGGAGCTGGGTGGCAAGTCGGCGGCGGTGATCCTCGACGACGCCGACCTCGCCGCCCACGCCGAGCAGCTCTTCCTGGCCAGTCTGGTCAACAACGGCCAGTGCTGCTACGCGAGTACGAGGATCCTGGCTCCCGTGAGCCGGTACGCCGAGGTGGTGGACTTCTACACCCAACTGGCCCGGGGCGCGGTCGTGGGGAACGCGCTCTCCCCCTCGACGCAGATCGGCCCCCTCGTCAGCGAACGGCAGCGGGACCGCGTGGAGGGCTACATCGACAAAGGCAGGATCGAGGGTGCCCGGCTGACCACCGGGGGAGGCCGGCCGCCGGGACTGGAGGCGGGCTGGTTCGTGGAGCCCACGATCTTCGCCGATGTGAAGAGCACGTCCACCATCTGGCAGGAGGAGATCTTCGGACCCGTCCTGACGATCACGCTCTATGACGGTGAGGACGACGCGGTCTCCCTCGCCAACGACTCCGTCTACGGGCTCGCGGGGTCCGTCTGGACCGATGACGTGGAACGCGGCGCCCGACTGGCCCGCCGTATGGACACCGGCACCGTGGGCATCAACCACTATCTTCCCGAGCCCGCGGCCCCGTTCGGAGGGTGGAAGTCCAGCGGCCTCGGAACGGAACTGGGACCAGAGGGGATCAGCCCGTATCAGAAGTTCCAGTCGGTCTACCTCCCCTGACGGCCTCGGTGGGGGAGGCGGGCGGTCACCGCGTCCCGGGGACCGGGGGCCGTGTCGTCCCCGGGACTGCGTGACCGCCCGCCCGACGTGCACCGGCCCGCGGGTCAGGCGCGGGCCGGCGGCTCAGTGCTGCGCCGTCGCGGTCACCGCCGGCGCGTTGTACGCCTCCACCCGCAGCTTCGGCTTGCCCGAGCGCAGCGCCTGCGCCGGCCAGGACAGCGTGAGCGTGCGGGACTCACCGGGAAGCAGCCACAGGTAGTTGTCGCTGTACAGGGTCGGCAGCACCCGCTCGCCGGTCGTGGAGTCGACGAGCGAGACGCGTACCATCGCCGCGACCGACCCGCCCTTGTTGCGCACACCCGCGGTGAGCCCGCCGCGCCCGCCCGTCCGGTCCGTTTCGGTGACCTCGACGGACAGCCGGGTCCGGGCGGCGCGGTTCAGCGCCTGCATGGCCGGTGCGTCCCGGTGGCGCCAGTAGGTGTTCTCCGCCAGCAGCCCACCCCGCGAGTCCTCCAGGCGCAGCCGCAGCAGGTGGAGGTCCGGCAGGGCGTCTGTCCAGCCCGCGGTGAACGCCTCCGCCGTGGCGGACGCGGCGATGTCGACCGACTTCCGCTGCCGCGCGGCGACCTCGCGCCCCGACAGGTCGAAGAACGTCGCGGTCACCGTGGCGCGATCGACACGGTCCGGGGTGTGGTTGACCGCGATGACCCGGCCGTCCCGCGGATCTGCCTGGACGTGCAGGGCCTCGTTGGCCTTGCGGGCGCCGTAATAGGCGCCGTTCACGTCGAAGTCGTAGTCGTACGTCTGCCAGACGGTGCTGTACCAGGCGGGGTGCGACATCCACAGCATCAGACCCGTCGCGTTGTCCCACAGATTCGCGTTCCAGGCCTCGAACATGGCACGGAAGTTCTCGTAGTTGACGAACTGCGCCTTACGGCAGAAATCGTCGAGGTCCCTCACGGTGCCGAGCCGCGCCTCGACGGCCGCCAGATAGTTCTGCGGGGCCTGGTTGCCGCGGGTGCTCCAGTCGTGGTGGTACCAGGCGCCGCCCACCGGCCACTCGGGCTCGTCGCCGACGAGCCGGCGCATGGTCTGCGCCGTCGGGACGACGGGCATGCCTATCTCCGTGTGGAAGCCGAAGTCGCCACTGCCGTAGGTCCCCGGCGAGAAGTAGCGCTCGGGTTCCACCCAGCCGTAGGGACCGCCACCCGTGACGATGCCGCCGGCCGAGTTGTTCTGGTACAGCACGTCCGGCGCCGCGTCCTGCACCGCCCTGCGCATGCCCTCGTCGACCGGGCCGGGAGGGTTGCCCTCGTTGGCGCCGCACCACACCACCACACTGGGGTGGATGCGGTACCGCCGCACCGTGTCCCGCGCGGCGTCGAGGAACAGCCGGTGGTCGGGCGGGTCCATGCCCCAGGCGTTGGGGAAGTCGTTCCATACGAGCAGGCCGTGCTCGTCGCAACTCGCGAAGAACTCCTCACGGTTGCTGCACCCGACCCAGTTGCGGATCATGGTGAAGTTCATGTCGCGGTGCATCCGGACGGCCGCGTCCATACGTTCGGCGGGCATCCGGCGCAGCAGTTCGTCCCAGCCCCAGTTGCCGCCGCGGCAGAAGACGCGGACGCCGTTGACGCTGATCCTGAGCGGCTCGACGGAGTTGTCGACGGAGGTGACATCCGTCCATTTCTCGCCGTCGTCCGACACCTGGACGGTGTACGTCCTCGCGTACGCCTGCTCCCAGGTGATCGCCACCCGGTCGAACCGGACCGGAGCGCCGAGGTCGACCTGGATCCACTGCTCGTCCTCGTAGGCCGAGGCCCAGCGGGTGTCGGGGTTGCCGTCGACGGCGTTCCCCGGCCCGTTGGAGTCCTGCTCGACCGACGAGGAGGTGGCCCTCTTGCGCAGGGCGAGGTCGGTGTCGGCGGCGCTGCTGTCCACCACGGACAGCCCCCACATCGACGAGCCCCAGCTGGTGGCCCGTCGGTGACAGAGGATCCGCACATGGCGTGCGGTCCGCGCGGCGAAGTCCACGTTCTGCAGGCTCGCCGAGCCCGAGGTGTGGAACGGCAGCGGTACCGCCGAGTTGTCCACGGCCTTCGCGTCGGTCCACCTCTCGCCGTCGTCCGACACCTGGACGGTGTACGTCTTCGCGTAGGCCTGCTCCCAGGTGAGGACCACGTGATCGAAGGAGAGGGAGGAGCCCAGGTCGACCTGGACCCACTGCTCGTCCTCGAAGGCGGAGGACCACCGTGTACCGGCGTCGCCGTCCGTGACGTTCCCGGCGCCGTTGGAGTCGGTGTCGACCGTCGAGGCGGTGGCCGGCCTGTGCAGGGCGAGGTCGGTGTCCGGTGCCGCGCTGTCGGCGACGCTCAGGCTCCACAGGGAGGAACCCCAGTCCGTGGCCCGGGTGTGGCACGCGACGCGCACGTAACGCGCCTTCTGCCGGACGAAGTCCACTCTCTGCGCGTACGCGTCGCTGCCGGTCTGGAAGACCAGCGGCACCTGGTACTCGTAGCCGAACTGGCGGATGCCGAACCGGGTGGTGCGCCGGTCGCTCTCCTGGCCGTCGACCGTGGCGGCCAGCGTCAGCCCGTGCAGCGCCGCCTCGCCGTAGCCGTTGGGCCACCACAGCTTCGGGTCGCGCAGCCTGAGCCGGGGGTGGTCGGCCGGGCTGAACACGACGTCGGCGCTCGCGCCGCCGGCCACCGTGACCGTCCGGGTGACGCGTACGTCGTCGAAAGCGGCGGAGACGGTGATCCGCCTGCTCCCGGTGTCGGCGTTGCGCACCGGCACGGTGACCGTCAGCTCGGCCGTCCGCGTGTCCGGCAGATCGGGCAGCCGCGACTCCACCCGCGGGTCGCCGATGACGGCCGCACCGGTGGAGCGCAGCCGTACGTGGTTCCAGATGCCGGCCGCCCGGTCCCGTACGGCGGGCATCCAGTCCCAGCCCGAAGAGGCCAGGTACGTGGGTGAGTTGCGGTTCATGATGTTCGCGCCCGCGTCGACGAAGGCAAGACCCTGCGGACCCTTGTCACCGGGGCTGCCGGGCACCGGCATCGGGCTGATCCGCACGGCGAGGGCCTGCTCGCCGTCCTGGAGGAGCTTCGTCACGTCGAAGGCACCGCGGGCGAACGGGCTCGTGACGGTGCCCACCGCGAAGCCGTTGAGCCAGACCTCGGCCTCGTGGTTGATGCCGTCGAACTCCAGCCAGACGTGCCGGCCGGTCCCCGTGCGCAGCCCCTTGGGCAGCCTGAACTCGCGGCGGTACCACCAGGAGTGGCGGGAGAGGGCCTCGGGGATGTGCAGGTTGTTGAGCCCGGCGACCGGATCGGGCAGATGACCGCGGTCCACGAGGGAGGCCAGGACCGTGCCGGGGACGGTCGCGGGCAGCCAACGGCTGGTGTCCACGAAGGGCTTGGACAGCTCCGCGCCGCCCTCGGCCGCCCAGTCGTCCATCGTCAGGTCCCAGCCGGACTCCAGCGGCACGGTTCCGTCCGCGCCGGTCTTCAAGGCCGGAGGCGTGCCGTGGTGCGTGCCCCAGTCGGTCCAGCCGGCGGCGGCCGGCCGCGCGGTGCGGCAGGTGCCGTACACCTGGAGGCCGTTGAGGCCGACGGGGTTGGTGTTGGACCGCTTGTTCACGGTCATCCGCACCCAGCGGGCGGTGACGGGCTTCGGGAACGGGATGTCCATCACCCCGCCCTTGCCCGCATCGGTGCGGAACGCCACCGTCCAGGTCTGGTGGTCGCGGGAGGTCTCGATGGCGAAGTCGGTCGCGCAGCTGGACAGGATCTCCTGGCCGGTGGTGTCCAGACGCGGGTTACCGCTCGGGGAGTCGACGTACGGGGGATCGTCGAGCGTGGCCTCGAAGGTGAGCCGCACCGACTCCACCTCGGACAGCGCCTGGAGGTCGACGGCGATCCACTGAGGGTCACCGGCCGCGGCGCGCCAGCCCGAGTTCTTCACGCCGACGCCGGTCAGGCCGTCGACGGCGAACTCGGCCGGAGTGGGAGCGTAGTCGGTGGAGGAGACGGTCACCGGTCGGTTCGCGGCGAGTTCACCCCGGCCGGAATCCGTGCCCGGCCGATCGGTTCCGGCCGCCGCGGCGGCCGCCGGCAGGGTCATGCCGACGCCGAATCCGGCGAGCAGGGTGGAACCGGCGGAGAGTACGGCACGCCGAGAGGGAGGGGAGGACTGATTCGACACGAAGCTTGGCTCCGATCAGGGATGTCGAAAGAACGAGGCGCTCGACCCGATGAGGCATGACAACGTTGCCAACGTTCATGACAACGTTGCCAAACACTGCCCCTGCGGGTGCACCCTGTCAAGGTTTCCGGCGGATGACGGCTCCAGCTTCTATTAAATTAGGAATTAATATTGACAAGGTTTCGGCCTGGGGCCAGAGTCGACGCCGTGACACCGAGGCCCTTGATCCCTTGCGGCCCGCGCCACGCCTCTACTGCTTCCCAATCCCCCGGGAGTGGCACGTGACTTCGCAAGCACCCGCACCGAGGCCCGGACTCCGCCGCCTCACCGGCCGTACCGTCGCCGCCGCCGTCATGGTGGTGGTCGCGGCGACCACGGCACCCTCCGCATCGGCCACTGCGCAGGCCCACGGCGCTGGCCTTCCACGACAGCGGACCCGCCCCGGCCCCCGCCCTCACCCGGGACACCTCGGGCCAGTGGTCGGGGTGGAGCGCGCTCGGCGGCACGGTCAGCGCCGGCCCCACCCCCGTCACCGTCGGCGACCAGGTGCTCCTGTACGCGCGGGCCGGTGACTTCGCCCTCCGGCAGCAGCGCTACGAGGCGGGCGCCCTGCCGGGCTGGTCGAAGCGGCGGGAGTTGCCCAGCGCCGCGTTCGACGGAGAGCTCGGAGCAGTAGCGGGTGCGAACGGAACGGTCGACGCGGTCTACCGCGGAGTCGACGGCACCGTGCACCGCACCGCGTTCAAGTAGATCAGTCCCAACCGTCCTGACCTTGCGGGAGCCTTCCATGACCCCTTCACAGACCAGCCGCCGGCGCTTCCTCGCCGGAGCAGGCGCCGCCGGAACCGCGGCGTTGCTCAGCGGTTGCGTGACCTCCAGCCCGTCCTCGTCCAAGACCTCCTCCGAGGGCGCGGTCTCCCTCCAGTCCAACCTCTCCGCGCCGCAGGCCAAGGCCGCGATGGAGGACCTGGTCGCCGCCTACAAGAAGAAGGGCGGCGGCCTCGACCTCAACACCGTCGCCGCCGAGACGTTCCGCACCCAGCTGCCGACGTACCTCACCTCTGCCAACCCGCCGGACGTCTACACCTGGTACCCCGGATCGGTGGCGGAGGCGTACGCCGGCAAGGACCTGCTGCTCGACCTGGACGAGGTGTGGGCCTCGCCCGACCTCCAGAAATACTCCAAGGCCCTGCAGACGCTGTGCACCTCCGGCAGCGGCAAGAAGGTCTTCGTGCCGACCACGTACTACTGGTGGGGCATGTTCTACCGCAAGTCGAACTTCGCGAAGTGGGGCGTGAGTCCGCCCACCGACTGGGACGGCTTCCTCGACCTGTGCGACAAGCTCAAGTCCAAGGGTGTCGCACCGATCGGCCTCGGCGCCGGCGGCAACACCGCCTGGGTCGCCTCCGCCTGGTTCGACTACCTCGACATCCGCATCAACGGCGCCGAGTACCACCGTCAACTCCTGGCGGGCAAGCACCGCTTCGACGACCCCGAGGTCCACCGGGTCTTCGACCGCTGGAAGGAGGTGCTGCCGTACTTCGACCCCAGCGGCACCGCCGTCGCGTTCCAGGACGCCACCACCGCGCTGCTCAACGGGCGCTCGGGCATGATGCTGATCGGCACGTTCTTCGCCGACGCGGCCCCCAAGGACGCCCTGGACGACATCGACTTCTTCCGCTTCCCCGTCATCGACCCCAAGATCCCGCTCGCCGAAGAGGCCCCCACCGACGGGTACTTCGCCAGCGCCCGCACCGGTCACCGCGACCAGGTCGTCGACCTGCTGCGCTATCTGGCCGGCGTCGAGGCCCAGGAGATCTACCTCAAGGGTTCCTCCGGCACCGCGCTGCCGTGCCACCCCGACGCCAAGGACACCGGTACGCCGCTGGTGACCAAGGGTCGCAAGCACATCGCGGAGGCCGCCGAGATCACCCAGTTCTTCAACCGTGACTCCAGCGACGCCCTCCAGCCCACCGCGGACGCCGCCCTGACCAAGTTCATCGCCAAGCCCAAGGAGATCAACAGCATCCTGACGGACTGGCAGCGCGATGCCCAGAAGATCTGGGGAGCGTGACGTGGCCGTCCTCACCACGGCCGCCCGCAAGAAGACCCCGGTCCCGACGCCGCCCCGCGGCCGAGGGGCCGGGGGCCCGCGTCGCACCCCGCCCATGGTCCTCGCGTTCGTCCTCGTTCCTCTGCTGGTCGAGGCGATCTGGGTGTTCTGGCCGGCCCTCCAGGGCTTCTACCTGTCCCTCACCGACTGGGACGGGGTCTCCGCACCGAGCTTCGTCGGACTCGGCAACTTCCGGGAGATGCTGCACGACGACATCTTCCGCACCGCGGCCATCGACACCGTGCTGTGGCTGGTCCTGTTCGGTGGACTGTCCGCGCTGCTCGGCCTCGCCACCGCCCTGCTGCTCCAGCAGGAACGCCGCGGCGTCGGCTTCTACCGTGCCGCCCTGTTCCTGCCGGTGGTGTTCTCCCTGGTCGCCACCGCCCTCGTCTGGCAGGCGATCTACCAGCCCGACGGAGTCCTCAACCAGCTCCTCCAGTCGGTCGGCCTCGGCAGCCTGCGGCACGCCTGGCTCGCCGACCAGGACACCGCCCTGTACGCCGTCATCGTGCCCGCCCTGTGGCGGCAGATCGGCTACGTCATGGTGCTCTACCTGGCCGGCCTCAAGGGTATCGACCCCGCCCTGTACGAAGCCGCCAAGGTCGACGGCGCCGGACGCTGGCAGGCCTTCCGCCATGTGACGCTCCCTCAACTGCGCGGCGTCAACGCGGTCGTCCTGTCCGTCATCGTCATCGACTCGCTGCGCTCCTTCGACGTGGTGTGGTCCCTCACCCGCGGCGGCCCCTACCACTCCTCGGAACTGCTGAGCACCTATATGTACTCCACCGCCTTCCAGTCACTGCGGCTCGGCTACGGCTCCGCCCTGGCGGTCGTCATCTTCCTGCTGGCCTTCGGAGTCATCGCCTCCTACCTGGTGCGTGCCTTCCGGGAGGCGGACTGATGACGACTTCGCACAGCTCCGCCGCCACCCGGACTCCGCACGACGCCGACCCCACCCGGACTCGGCACGACGCCGACGCGACCCGGACTCGGCACAACTCCGCCACCGCCCTGCGCAGGCGCCGCCTGACGACCGCCGGCTTCCACGCCGGCGCCGGCACCCTGTCCCTGCTGTGGCTGCTGCCGATCATCCTGGTCCTGGTCACCAGCCTGCGGACGTTCGACGACATCGCCGCGCACGGGCTGGGCAGTTGGCCCCGGTCCTTCACCCTCGGCAACTTCACCCAGGCCTGGGTCGACGGCGGCCAGCAGCGCGCCCTCATCAACAGCCTGCTGGTGACGATCCCCTGTGTCGTGGTGACGCTCGCCCTGGCCGCGATGGCCGCGTTCGGGCTCAGCCGCTACGAGATGCCGTTGCGCCGTTCGCTGCTCCTGCTCATGCTCGGCGGCAACCTGCTGCCCCCGCAGATCCTGCTCATCCCGGTGTCCAAACTCAGCGAACTCATGGGTCTGTACGACACCCTGCCCGCGCTGATCGGCGTGCAGATCGGCTTCGGCGTGGGCTTCTACGTCTTCGTGCTGCACGGCTTCATGCGGTCCATACCGGTCGAGATCCAGCAGGCGGCGGTGGTCGACGGAGCCGGGCCCTGGCAGATCTTCTGGCGGATCATCCTCCCGCTCACCCGGCCCGCCCTGGCCGCGCTCAGCGCCCTGTCCTTCACCTGGATCTTCAACGACCTGCTGTGGGCGATCACCGTCCTGCGCAGCGACACCCGCATGCCCATCACCGCGGCCCTCATCGGACTCCAGGGACAATACGTGTCCATGTGGAACGTGATCGCCGCCGGATCCGTCATCGCCGCCGCCCCGACCGTGGCCGTCTTCCTCCGTTTCCAGCGCCACTTCGTGGCCGGACTCAACCTCGGAGCAGTGAAGTGACCCCGCACGACCGCTGGACCCTGCACACCGACCACACCAGCTACACCGTACGGCTGTCCCCGGACGGACCCTGGGCCGAACTGGACGCCTGGGGCCCGCACGGAGTCGAGGACGGACCCTCGGCCCTCGACTGGTCGCACCGCACCCACTTCATCACCCCCGCCGACGCGGCTCCCGCCGAGTACCTGCCGCACGGGCAGCGGCCCTTCAACGACGCCGACCTGATCGCCGCCCGCCCCGGACGGCAACGCGACGTGCGGTGGGAGTTCGCCGGGGCGCAGGAGGAGCCCGGCCGACTGCGGCTGACCTTCACCGACGACCAGCTCGGCCTGCGCACCACCCTGTGCTACGCCGTCGTCCCGGGCACCGACGTCCTGCACCGCTGGACCGAACTCACCTGCACGGGCCCGGAGGAACTGCGCCTGGAGCGGTTCGACTCCGGGGCCGTCAACGTGCCGGTCACCGCCGGCGCCCGGCTCACCTACCTCGCCGGACAGTGGTCGCAGGAGTTCCAGCACACCCAACTGGCCCTCACACGGGGCACTTTCACCATGGGCAGCACCCAGGGCGCCCCCGGACACGCCTACGCGCCCTGGCTCGCCGTCCAGGACCTCGCCGGGGACGACGCCCCCGCCTACGGCATCGCCCTGGAGTGGCCCGGCAACTGGCACATCACCGCGCAGGCCGAACCCGGTGGCGCCGTCCGTGTCCGCGCCGGGCGGGTACCCCACGAGGGCGCCGTCCTTCTCGCACCTGGCGAGACCCTCACCACCCCACGGCTCGCCTGCGCGATGAGCGCGGACGGACTCGACGGCCTGTCCCGCGTCTGGCACCGCTACGAACGCCGGCTCGCCGGAGAGCGACTGCACCGCCCCCGCAAGGTGCTCTACAACTCCTGGGAGGCGACCGGCTTCGACGTCGACGCGGCCGGACAGCTCGAACTCGCCAAGTCCGCCGCCGACATCGGTGTCGAGCTGTTCGTCGTGGACGACGGCTGGTTCACGGGCCGCGTGGACGACACCGCCGGCCTCGGCGACTGGCACCCCGATCCGGCCGCCTTCCCGCAGGGCTTCGGCCGGTTCGTCGAGGACGTCCGCGCCCTCGGCATGGACTTCGGGCTGTGGATCGAACCCGAGGCCGTGAGCCCCGGCAGCCGGCTGCTGGCCGAACACCCCGACTGGGCCTACCGGATCGACGGCCGCCCGGCCCGCCTGGTCCGCAACCAACTCCTGCTCGACCTCGGCCGCCCGGACGTCCAGGACTTCGTCATCGCCACCCTCGACCGGCTGCTCACCGAGTACCGCATCGACTACCTCAAGTGGGACATGAACCGGCCCCCCACCGAACGCGGCCGGCCCGGCGCCGTTTCCGCCGAACGCCTCGACCTCGACGCCGCCCACGTCCACGGATACCTGCGCGTCCTCGACCACCTGCGCGCCACCCACCCCCAGGTGACCGTCGAGGGCTGCGCCGGCGGCGGCGGCCGCATCGAGCACGCCACCCTCGCCCGTACCGATGTCGTCTGGCCCAGTGACAACACCGCGCCCCTGGACCGGCTCGCGACCCAGTACGGCTTCCTGCACGCCCACGCCCCCCACGTGATGAGCTCCTGGGTCACCGACGCCCCCGGAGTCTTCGACCCCCGCCCGCGCAGCCTCGCCTTCCGCTTCGTCACCGCGATGTGCGGAGTCCTGGGCATCGGCGCCGACCTGCGCACCTGGTCCCCGCGGCAGCGGACCGAGGCAGGCGAGTGGATCGCCCGCTACAAGGACGTACGGGACGTGATCCACCACGGCGAGGCCCACCTGCTCGGCAGCCCGGTCGACGACACCTGCGGAGTGCAGTACGACGGCACGGACGGCCGGACCGTCGTCGCCGCCCTGAACACCGGACGCCTGGACGGCGCGCCCCTCATGCCCGGCCGTCCCGCCCGGCTGCGACTGCGCGGCCTCGACCCTCGCAGCCGCTACCGCGACGAAGCCACCGGCACCACCTACGGCGGCGCCCACCTCCTGCACTACGGTCTGCCGTTCGCGTGGAGCGCCGATCATGACGCCGAACTGGTCGTCCTGACCCGCCGATCGGACCCGCGACCAGCGTAGGTTCGACCCACCCAGCCCCTGGGCACGCACTCCGTGCCCGACCCGCGAAGGAGCCCAGAGCCACGATGGATCAGCCCGCACGACACGGCGGTGCCCGCTTCACCGGCCGTACGGCCGTGGTCACCGGAGCCGCCTCCGGCATCGGAGCCGCCACCGCCGCCCGCCTCGCTCAGGAGGGAGCCGCCGTCGTGCTCGCCGACATCGACGAGAAACGGGGACGCGGCGAGGCGGAACGGATCACCGCCGACGGCGGCCGGGCCCGCTTCGTCACGGCCGACGTCGCCGCCGAGGACGACTGGAGGCACGTCATCG
Organism: Streptomyces sp. NPDC059582; assembly: GCF_042735715.1. NCBI lineage: Bacteria > Bacillati > Actinomycetota > Actinomycetes > Kitasatosporales > Streptomycetaceae > Streptomyces > Streptomyces sp. NPDC059582. The sequence continues at coordinate 68,341 of NZ_JBHWCC010000030.1, read as the reverse complement.
ACGCCGCCCACTCCTTCGGGCCGGTCGACCTCCTGGTCAGCAACGCCTACACCGTCGACGTCCGGCCCGCCCACGAACTCTCCCTGGACTCCTGGCGCCGCCAGGTCGACGTCAACCTCACCGGCGGCTTCCTCGGCGTCCGCGCCGTCCTGCCGGACCTGCGCACCCGGGGCGGCGCGGTCGTGCTCACCTCGTCCGTCCACGCCCACAAGGGCATCCCCGGACATCCCGCCTACGCCGCGTCCAAGGGTGCCCTGCTGTCCCTGTGCGGCCAACTCGCCGTCGAGTACGGGCCCGAGGTCCGCGTCAACGCCGTGCTGCCGGGACCGATCCTCACCGCGGCCTGGGACCGCGTACCGCCCGAGGACCGGGAGCGCAGCGTCGCCGAGACGGCGGCACGCCGCTTCGGCACCCCCGACGAAGTGGCCGCGGCCATCGCGTTCCTCGGCTCCGACGAGGCCTCCTACATCACCGGCTCGCACCTGCTCGTCGACGGCGGCTGGAGCGTCCTGAAGGCTTCGGCATGACCGTGTCCCGATCACCGAAAGGCTGTACGACATGACGCCCTACGCCCGCCGCGGCGTGCACGGTCAGACCGTGGAGTTCCTCGCCCGCCGTATCCTCGGCGGCGAGATCCCCGAGGGGGCCACGCTCGACCTCGTGGCGCTGCAGCGCGAGCTGGACGTCAGCCTCACCGCGCTGCGCGAGTCCCTCAAGGTTCTCGCCGCCAAGGGCATGGTCGACGCCCGTCAGAAAAGGGGCACGTTCGTGCGCGCCCGCGCCGACTGGAACCTGCTCGACGCGGACGTGCTGCGCTGGCAGATCCAGGGCGCCGGTTCCGCCGAGGCCGACCGTCACCTGCTGCGCAACCTCGCCGAAGTCCGCGCCATCGTCGAACCGGCCGCGGTCCGGCTGGCCGCCGAACGCCGTACCGACGCCGATCTCGTGGCCCTGGAGGACGCCCTGACGTCGATGGGGGAGCACGGCACCGGCGCCACCCACGCCGTCGAGTCCGACCTCGCCTTCCACCGTGCCCTGCTCGCCGCCACCCACAACGAACTCCTCGAACGCATGGAGGTGGTGATCGAGTCGGGTCTCGCCCACCGCGACCACATCGTGCACAGCGCCCCGCACAGCGAGGACCCCGTACCCGCCCACCGCGCCGTCCTGGACGCCGTACGCGACCGGGACCCGCGGGCCGCCGAGGCGGCCATGCGCGCCCTGCTGGATCAGGCCGGGCGCGACCTGGACCGGCTCGACGGGCCCGACGACACGAAAGGCACCGGTGGCCGGTGAAGATCACACGCGTCGAAACCTTCCTCGTACCGCCGCGCTGGCTGTTCTGCCGCGTGGAGACCGACGAGGGCGTGGCCGGCTGGGGCGAACCCGTCGTCGAGGGCCGCGCCGAACTGGTCAGGACCGCCGTCGACGTCCTCGCCGAATACCTCCTCGGCCAGGACCCGCTGCGGATCCAGGACCACTGGCAGGTTCTCACCAAGGGCGGCTTCTACCGCGGCGGCCCGGTCCTCTCCAGCGCGGTAGCAGGACTCGACCAGGCCCTGTGGGACATCGCGGGCAAGACCTACGGCGCCCCCGTGCACGCCCTGCTCGGCGGTCCCGTGCGTGAGCGGGTCCGGGTCTACGCCTGGGTCGGCGGCGACGAACCCGCCGAGCTCACCGAGCAGATCGCCGAGCAGGTGGAAGCGGGCTTCACCGCGGTGAAGATGAACGGAGCCGGCCGCGTCGGGCCGCTCGCCACCATGGCCGAGACCGCGGCGGTCGTCGCCCGCGTGGCGGCCGCCCGCGAGGCGCTCGGTCCCGACCGTGACGTCGCCGTCGACTTCCACGGCCGGTTCACCGCCGCCAACGCCCGCCGCGTACTGAACGAACTCGCGCCCCTGCACCCGCTGTTCGTCGAGGAACCGGTCCTGCCCGAGCAGAACCACCTGCTGCCCGGCCTCGTCGCGGCGAGCCCGGTGCCGCTGGCCACCGGCGAACGCCTCTACTCCCGCGCCGAGTTCCTCGCCCCGCTCACCGCCGGCATCGCCGTCGCGCAGCCCGATCTGTCCCACGCGGGAGGCATCTCCGAGGTCCACCGCATCGCCTCCCTCGCCGAGACCTACGGCGCCCACCTCGCCCCGCACTGCCCACTCGGCCCGATCGCCCTCGCCGCCAGCCTTCAAGTCGCCTTCGCCACACCCAACTTCCTCATCCAGGAGCAGAGCCGGGGCATCCACTACAACAAGGACGCCGACCTGCTCTCGTACGTCGTCGACCCCGAGCCCTTCCGGTTCGTCGACGGGCATGCGCCGCTCGGGACCGCGCCCGGGCTCGGCGTCACCGTCGACGAGGCCGCCGTCCGCGCCGCGGACCGCGCCGGGCACGCCTGGCGCAACCCCGTGTGGCGGCACCCCGACGGCTCCTTCGCGGAGTGGTGAGCATGCCCCTGGACATCGTCACCGACCCCCGCCACGGCGGCCGTTGGACCTCCCTCGCGGCCCCCGGCCGCGAGTGGCTGTGGCACCGCCCGGACCCGGAACGCCAACGGGTCCTTCCCGGCGCCGCGTTCGTGGATGCGGGGGGCCTGGAGGAGTGCGTGCCCACCGTCCGCGGTACCCCGGACCACGGTGACGTCTGGTCCCGGTCGTGGACCCGGGACGGCGCCACCGAGTCCGTACGCGGCGCGGACTTCATCCTCAGCCGTACGATCCGCGCGACGGCCGACGGAGCCGAGGCCGACTACGTCCTCGCCGCCGAGCCGGGCTTCCGCTTCGTCTGGGCGGCGCACGCCCTGCTCGACCTGTCCGCCGACGCCACCCTGCACCTGCCCGACGGCGCGCCCACCCGCCTGTACCCCGAAGCCGCCCCACTCGTCGACCGGCCCTGGCCCGATGGCGCCCCCTGGATCAGCGGCGCCTGGCCCGCCCCCTGCGGAGTGCCGCTGGACCGGCTCGGACCCGACGACGGCACCGCGGTGGGAGCCGTCGTCGACGCCCGGCAGGCCTGCGTGCACGACGGCCCCGACCGCCTGAACCTCGCCGTGCACGCCGAAGGGCAGCCGCTCTCGGTCGCCCTGTGGCGCAACCTCGGCGGCTTCCCCGAGGCCGGCCCCTACCGCAGCACCGGCGTCGAACCGATGCTCGGCCGCGTCTTCGATCTGGCCGAGGCGGGCCCCGACGACGCGGCCCGCGTCCCCGCCTCCGGCGAGGTGCGCTGGCGCCTCACCCTCACCTCCGCCTGCCGCTGCCGGTGAACACGCCTTGGCGCACACCGGCCGCTGCCCGCTGATCGACCCTGCTGAGAAAAGGAGCTCCCTTCCGTGGATCTGCAAGCCGCCCTGGCCGCCCGCCGATTGCTCGCCATCGTGCGCGGCCGCGACGCGGACGCCGCGCTGCGCACGGTGGTGACCCTCGCCGAAGAGGGCGTCGACCTCATCGAGGTGTCCCTGAGCGGGGCGGACGCCCTCACCGTCATCGAGCGGGCCAGGCAGACCCTCGGCCCCGACGCGCTGCTGGGCGCCGGCACGGTCCTGAGCGCGGACGACGCGAGCGCCGCACACCGAGCGGGAGCCGCCTTCGTGGTGACACCCGGCCTCGGTGACGGCGTCCGCGCCGCCCGGGACCTGGGTCTGCCCGTCCTCGCCGGAGTCCTCACCCCGACCGACGTCATAGCCGCCCGCGCCTGCGGCGCCGAGGCACTGAAGCTCTTCCCGGCCGCGCCCTTCGGCGGTGCGGACTATCTGAAGGCGTTGCGCGGCCCCTTCCCGGACGTGCCCTTCGTTCCCGTCGGCGGGATCGACGCGGCCGCCGCCCGGGCCTGCCTGTCCGCCGGTGCGACCGCGGTCGGTGTCGGCTCACCCCTGGTCGGAGACGCCGCCGACGGAGGCAGTCTCGACGCGCTGCGCGAGCGGGCCCGCGCCTACCGTGTCATCGCGGAGGAGTCCGGCCGATGACCACTCCCGCGCCCACCGCCCGCCCCGACCTGCTGGAACTCGGCGAAGGTGTCCGCTGGACGGGCGAGGAGGTCGTCCTCGTCGACCTCCTCGCCGGTCGCCTGTTCAAGGCACCGGCGGATCCGGCCGCCCCCCTCGAATTGGTGGCCCGACTCCCCTTCCCGGTCGGCGCGGTGGCCCCGGTGGCCGGGCACCCCGGCACCTGGATCGCCGCCGCCGGCACCGGCGTCTGCCTGCTGGCCCCCGGCGGCGCGATCCGCTGGCTCGCCCGGCCCGAGGACGGGGCGCGCTTCCGGATGCGCATGAACGACGCGGTCGCCGACCCGGCCGGCCGCTTCTGGGCGGGCAGCATGGGCTACGACGCCGACGACGACGCCGGTTCGCTGTACCGGGTCGACCACGACGGCACCGTCGTCCGCGTCCTGGACGGCATCACCGTCCCGAACGGACCCGCCTTCACGCCCGACGGCAAGGCCATGTATCTGGCCGACAGCGCGCGCGGAGTGATCCGGCGGTACCCGGTCGACCCGGACACCGGCACCCTCGGCACCCCCGAGGTGTTCACCACGGTCGACGACGGCAGCCCCGACGGCATGACCGTCGACATCGAGGGCGCCCTGTGGGCCGCCGTATGGGGGAGTGGCACCGTACGCCGCTACCTCGCGGACGGCACCCCCGACCGCGTGCTGCGGCTGCCCGCGCGTCAGCCCGCGGGGGTGTGCCTGGAGCACGACGTCCTGCACGTCACCACAGCTCGGCTGGGCCTGAGCGACCCACGCCCCGAGGACGGCGCCGTGTTCTCCGTCCGCGTGGACGTGCCCGGTATGCCGACGCCGGCGTTCCGACTCCACGACACCGTGCCGGTGCCCACGCCCCGGCTTCCGGCCGGGGAGGCCGCGTGAGCGCCCGGTGGCGGCCCGCCCCCGGCCACGTCGTGTGCGTGGGGGAGACGATGGCCGCCCTCGCGCCCGACCCGCCCGGGCCGCTGGAGGACGCCGAGCACCTGCGCCTGACGGTGGCCGGGGCCGAGTCCAACGTCGCGATGTACCTGGCCGACCACGGCATACCGGTGGCGTGGCTCTCCGCGGTGGGCGACGACGCGCCCGGTCGGCGCGTGCGGGCCGCCGTCGCGACGGCCGGCGTGGACGTCAGCCACGTACGCGTCGACCCGGACCGGCCGACCGGCCTGCTCCTCAAGGACCCCGGAAGCGACGGAACCCGCGTCCACTACTACCGCTCCGGCTCCGCGGCCTCCGCCCTCGGCCCCGGCCTGCTGGACACCGAACCCGTACGCACGGCATCCGTCCTGCATCTCAGCGGGATCACCCCGGCGCTGTCCCCTTCCTGTCGGGAACTGGTGACCCGGGCGCTCGGCACTCCGCCCGCCGAACGCCCGTACGCCGTCAGCTTCGACGTCAACCACCGGCCCGCCCTGTGGCGCGACGGCACCGCGAGCACCGTCCTGCGCGACCTGGCCGACCGCGCGGACGTCGTCTTCGTCGGCCTGGACGAGGCCCAGAACCTGTGGGGTGCCGACCTCACTGCCGACGGTGTACGGCACTTGCTGCCGCACCCGAGGATCGTCGTCGTCAAGGACGGCGCCGACCGCGCGACCGCCGACGTACGCGACGGGGACGTACGTATCGGGGACGTGGGCAACGGGGACATCGTCACCGTTCCCGCGTTGCGCGCGTCGGTGGTCGAACCCGTGGGCGCCGGCGACGCCTTCGCCGCGGGATTCCTGGCCGGGCTGCTCCGCGGCGAGACCATGACACGCGCCCTGCGCCTCGGCCACATCACGGCCGTCTCCGCCCTGAAGGTGACGGGCGACCATGGCCCACTTCCCGATCCGGGAGACGTACGCCAACTCCTGGCCCTGTCGGTGGAGGAGTGGGCGCGTGTGCCTGGCGGGGAGGCCACCGGTCAGGGCAGGTGAGCAGCATCGAGCCCTTGCGGTCGGCCCTCGCGCCCCGGCCGAAGAGCTGGACCCGCCGGGCGGGTCCTCATGGTCCTCGACCGCTTGGCGGGGTCTCCGGGAGGACCTCCCGGGGCGCGTCCATCCGCTGGGCGCCTGCCTCGCCCGGCTCATGTGTGGTTGACCCTCCGGTGAACCTCCATGACCGGCTCCCGGGGGGCGATCGCGGACCGGGCGCCGGCGCTCACGCATGGTTCTCCTCGACGGGGTTCTCGGTGGGGCACGGGGCGTCGGCCGGTCCGGCGGCCCATCAGCCGGCGGTCGAGGACGGTCAGCAACAGGACGGCGAAACCGGCCGCGACCAGCACGAGCCCGAGGGTGTGCAGGCCCTGGTCGCTCGCCCCGTCCCGGAAGACGAGGCTGCCCCGTGGATGCGGGCTGCTTGTTTCTCGCCGGGTTTGATCACCAACACCGCGAGCGGCGGTGGCCGGGTCGGTTCGAACCCGAAGCGGGGGAAGTCACGAGGGCCCGCTGAGATTTAGTAGCCATGTACATAGTATCCATGTACTGTATTGAGGGTGAGCTCAGCAACAGCGGAAAGATCGCCGCTGCCCGCTCGCCGGCGGCACCTGAGTCGAACCTTCTACGTTTCCGATCCCGCCCGCACCCCGGGCCCGAACGATCCACGCGCGGTGCGGCGCAAGGCGGTTGACCCGCGAGCCGGCGACCCTGCCCGACGCGCCTCTTGATTCGCACACCGACAACGACCGACCTCGGTCGCCAACCACAAGGAGCAGTCATGACCACCACCGCACCCGCGGTCAACGGCCGGGACATAGCCTTGGCGCACTATGCGGGGCGCGCCCTCCTGGAGGGCGTACTGGCCCGCCACGGCGCCACGTTCCACCAGAGTGTGACGCTCCGGGCCGTCGTGGTCGCGGGCGAGTCCATCGGCCGCGATGAACTCGTCCGCGACGTCACCGGCTCACTGAAGACCGACGAGTCGGTCGTGCGTGGTGTCGTCGAGGAGCTGGTGGCCGCGAAACTGCTGGAGCAGGACCCGGCGGAGGCGTCCCGGACGCGGCTCACGGACGCCGGTCGGGAGCTGCACGAGACCACCGCCGCTGAGGCCGCCGAGATCTCCGTCCGGCTGTACGCCGGTATTCCGGCCGAGGACCTTGCGATCGCGGGCCGGGTGTTGGCCCTGGTCACGGGGCGCGCGAACGCCGAGTTGGCCGGCACCTGAGGTTCTGTCCCGCCGATCATGATCGGTGTCGGCCCGTGCAGGTGAGGGCATCGCCCCCGTATGCACCGCGACCGAAGAGCACCCGAACGGGAAATGGCCCATGGCCCCGAAGCCGTTGCCCCCCTCATCGATGAGCAGCGGCTTCCGCCCCATCCTCCCGACCGTCAGCCTCCGGGACGGTGGCTGACGGTCGGCGTCGAGTGTCGAGTCAGGGCACCACCGTTCCCTCGGCGATGTGCGGCATTCCCTCGCCCGACGCGTTCCAGCTGCAGATGAACACCTGGTAGTGGTGGCCAGGGGTCAGGCCGGTGATGCGGCGCGGGGGTCTCGCCGTCGGGGCGTAACCGTAGACCTTCGCGAAGACCAGCGGGGTGTCCGTGTCGTAGACGTAGACGGCGTAGCGGGTCAGGGAGTCGTCGTGGACCGGGGTCCAGCCGACATCGATCTCACCCGGTCCCGCGGCGCCGGCGGTCACCTCGTCCGGTGGCTTGGGCGTGGTCGGATGGGCGATCCCCGAAACCGGCGTCGACCAGGCTGATGTGAGATTGTCGGCGTCGCCCGTGACCTCCCGTACCCGGACCTCGTAACGACGGCCGTCGACCGGCTGGAAGCTGTACTGCCAGGGCAGGTCCCACCGGTTGAACCGGGCCGGCGGCACGGCCGTCTCCCAGGGCTTTGCCGCGCGGGAGGCGACCTCCCTCCACTGCACGTCGTAGCTGTGCGCGCCGACGATCTTGTTCCATGTCACGGTGACGCCCTGCTGGGTACCGTCGAACACCAGGCCGGTGGGTGTGCTCACCTGCCGGTCGGGGACGCTCGCCGGGCTCTCGGGTGCCGCCGTGCCGATGCCGAACGCGTTGTGCAGGGCGGCGCCGAAGGCGGACGCGATGCGGTACTCGCCCAGTGGGTTCGGGTGGAGCCCGTCATAGGCGGTGGCACAGGCCGTTGAGGCCGGGTTGCAGCCCATCGCGCCGTCGATGTCGGCGATCACGACGGGTGACGTGGGAGAACTCCAGGTGGGTACCGCCCGCGCGAGAGCGGCGTTGTAATCCCTTGTGCGCTGGGGTAGTTGTGGGTTGGCGCTGCCGAGACTGGTCCGCTGCGGGACATCGGCCAGCACGATCTGCACGTTCGGGTTGGCTCTGCGGGCGTTGTCCACGAACGACTTCATGGTGTCGACCAGATCGGCCCCGGCACCCTGCCAGCCGATGTCGTTGAAGCCGAGCTCGACCAGGAGCATGTCGGGCAGGTGACCTTGGGCGCCCTGCGCGGCCATCACCGCTTCGATGGTGCCCACGTCCTGCCCCAGGGTGCGGCCCCACATCGCGTAGTGTGCCGAACCGCCCTGGACGAAGCCCGGATCATTGCTCCGGGCGTAGGCGCCCGTGAACTCCGACGGGTCCGGTTGGGCCGTCACGGTGTCCGGGGCGTTCTCCACCAGCGGTGGCGGCTCCGGCGGATGCGCCGCCCGCTGTTTCTCGGTCCCGGTCAGCGGCCCGACGAAATGGGCCTGCCAGTTCTGGTCGTCGGCCCACTGCCACAGCCGGTACCGCCAGGTCGCGTCGCCTTCGTACCCGTTGCTGACCGAGTCGCCGACGATCATCACGTCGTATGGCTTGTCCGCGGCGTTGTCGTCGCGGACGCACGTTCCCTTGACCACCCCTGTTTGGTGGGAGGTCTGCCGGGCGAACTCGGCCGAGGCGAACCGCCAGATCTTTTTGGCGTGGTCGTCCGGGGCGGCGAAGGGGGGCATCCGGAGGCCCGCGTCCGCGAGACGCATCTCCAGCGTCTTGTGTCCGTGCTGCCGCGCGTACTGCTCGGCCGTGGGTTTGACGCTGTCGTCCTCGCTCCCGCAGGAGCCGACCCGCCCGGTCCAGAACAGGTTGCTGCCCGGCGCGCTCGCCAGAGCGGCCCGCACCTGGTCCTGCGTGGGGATGCCGACGGCGCTCGCACGCGAGGCCACAGCGGTCTGCCCGAGGCCGAGCAGGGTGCCGACCACCATGAGCGTCAGCCGTCTGAGCCGTGACTGCCACGATCGGCTGTCACGTCGGCCGAGACTCGTTGTCAGCACTCGATGCACCCCGCTCCCGGCTGAGCGAGCACGGACGCACGCCGCGTCGCCGCCGCGAACCCGGTCGACCTCATGGGCCGCAGTCGCCCGGCGCCGACGACGGTCCGCGAGGCGGCTGTCCATAAGGGGTGTCCGGCCCGGCCCGCCGCGCCCGCGAACGCGTCCGGGGTCATGAATGCCGTCAAGGGGACTCCTCGGTGGGGGACCGCAGGGGGGCAGAGATCAGCTGCATTATGGAGGCCCTGTCGAGGCTCGGTCGCCAGCGCTGGCGGAGAGGTTGCGCGAAGTAGGACGCTGCCCAACTGTCGGTAGAACAGGCGAGTTGGAGGTTCGCGGCGTTCGAAAGTGATCGTCGCCCTCTCGGTGTCCGGGCCTGCGGTCCGCGGTCCTGCGGTAGAGGTGGCACGTCATGTCGGGTCCGTGCCGGAGTCGTCGGCTGAGCCGTTCGCCGATGCGATGGCTGCGCCACCGACACCGTCGATCCGACCGCTGAGCTCGGCGTTCTGGTTGCCGGTTCGCAGGGCGCGGTGGGTCGGGCGGCGGACTTCCGTCCCTGGACGGTGTGGCGGTGTGCGGGGAGCGGCTGGTCCGTTGGAGGGAAGCCGGCCTGGTCACCACGTTGCCGGGTTCCGGCTGTTCAGTTCCCGCAGGGCATGCGAAGCGGCAGGGTGCCGGGGGCGGGACTGAGGTCACCCGCACCCTCGGCCTGGACTCGCCCGGCCCCGTCATAGCGATCCGCAAGTGGATCTACTTGCTTAAATCGCCTCCGTGGAAAACATTTCGTTCATCGTGGTGGCGGTCATCGCCGCGGCGTTGGTATTCGACTTCACGAATGGGTTTCACGACACGGCGAACGCAATGGCCACGTCCATCGCGACCGAGGCGTTGCGTCCCAAGGTCGCCGTCCTGCTCAGCGGCGTGCTGAACGTCGCCGGTGCGTTCTTGTCCACCGAGGTCGCCAAGACGATCTCCGACGGCATCGTGGACGACAGGAAGGTGACCCCCGCCCTGATCTTCGCGGGTCTGGTGGGTGCGATCCTGTGGAATCTCCTGACCTGGCTGGTCGGCCTTCCTTCCTCGTCCTCGCACGCGCTGTTCGGGGGGCTGATCGGCGCGGTGTGGGTGGGCGTGGGAGCCTCCGCCGTCAACTTCTCCGAGGTGGTCGAGAAGATCATCATTCCCGCGTTCGCGTCGCCCTTCATCGCCGGCCTGGCCGCCTTGATGGCCACGTACGCCGCCTACCGGATCACCGCGCGTGCCGGCGAGCAGACGGTGACACGCGGGTTCAGGCTCGGCCAGACAGCGTCGGCATCCCTGGTGTCCCTGGCGCACGGCACCAATGACGCCCAGAAGACGATGGGCGTCATCACCCTCACTCTCATCTCCACCGGGGCGCTCCCGGCCGGTTCGGACCCTCCGTTGTGGGTGATCGTCACCGCCGGGTTCGCCATCGGACTTGGTACGTATCTCGGTGGCTGGCGGATCATCCGCACGATGGGCAAGGGGCTGACCGACATCGAATCACCCCAGGGCTTCTCCGCCGAGACGTCGTCCGCCACCGTCATCCTCGCCTCGGCGCACTTCGGCTTCGCGCTGTCGACCACCCAGGTGTGCTCGGGCGGCATCATCGGAGCCGGAATCGGCAAGAGGCTGGCCAAAGTACGTTGGGGCACGGCCGGGCGCATGGCGATCGCCTGGCTGGTCACCCTGCCCTCAGCCGGTCTCGTCGGTGCCGTCGCCGCGCTGGGAGTCACGAGCGGTGGCAGCCTCGGCATCGCCCTGGTCGCCCTGTGCGCGCTCGCCGTCGCCGCCGTCATCGTCGCGCTGGCTCGACGCAACGCCGTCACCGCCCAGAACGTCAACGAGGGCCAGTCCGTGCACGTGCGCCCCGTCGCCCAGCCGAGCGGCAACGGCCGGTGACCGGTCGACCGTTCACCTGGCGAGAGAACGAACCGAAGCCGTAAGGGCAAGTGAGCCGTAAGGGCAAGTGAGAGGAAGACGCCGGATGAACTTGCGCTGGGGTGCACTGATCCAGGTGGCCGTCGTAGGCGCGGGGGCATCACTCACCATCGTCGTCATCTTCGCGGCCGGTGTCCTCGCCCTGTCCCACCGGGCTGCCGCCCGCGAGCACAGTGGAACCGGAAACGTGGCGCTCGCGGCTGCGGGCCTGTGCTTCGCCTCCTGCGTGGCAGCGGTCCTCTACGGGATCTACCTGATCGTGCCCCAGTTCCACAGGTGACCAGGTTTCTGACGGGCGCGGAGGCTCGTACGACCTGGTAGGCGAACGGACGAGCAGGCGCGCGTGGTGGGCCGGGGGAGCGAGGGCGCCCCATGAGGACACCTGGCTGCGCTTGATCGTTAATGAGCAGTTTCCCCAAGTGTGGTGCAGTTTTGAGATCTTCACGCTTTCCGCTCTCACACTGCCGAGGAAACCCACATGGCCAAGCTGCCGGACCCGAGTATTGATGCCTCAGAACGGAACGTGTTCACTCAAATCGGCAGCCTCCCCCTGTGGCAGGCGGTGCTCGCGGGCCTCCCCCTGGTTCTGATCTTCCTCGGTGGATTGATCGGTGGCCTCCTCGGCGGACTCGGCACGGCCATCAACGTGAAAATCGCTCGCGGCGGACTGGCCCCCTTCCTGAAGGGACTCTCCATGGCGGGCGTGCTGCTCGGCGCCGTGATCATCGACGTCTGCATCGTCGTGGTGCTTGAGGCGACGTTGTAGGGGGTCTGTCGAAGGAATCGGCCGTCATCGGACTCGCTGCGTGGTGCGCCGGAAATCCAGGTGCGAAGGCCGCGACCGTCTCCTACCGTTTCGCGTATGCGCGTGGTTTTCACCAAGGGTCCTGGTACGAGTTACGGCATAGCGGTGCAGCGCGAGAGCGGGGCACGGCTCGCGCCGCGCAACGGGCCCGGCGGGCATCCGTATCTGCCGCATGACCTGGTGCACTTCCTGGTCGAGGTGGAGGCAGGTATCGAACTCGGGGTCTACGGGCGGCTGGCGGCCGGTGACAACGGCCTGTTCTGGCCCGCTGACCCCGCGGAGCGCGCCAAGGCCGCGCGGCGCCGCAGGTCGAAGCCGGTGAAGCCGTCCCCCCAAGCGCGGGCGGACATGGCCCGGTCGGAACAGTTGGCGGGCATCGCCGTACACGTGTGGGAGGTACGCCACGGCCACGCGCGGGAGTTGTCGGCCAAGGGCGTGGCCGGTGAGATCGCCACGGTGGTCGACCGGATCGTGTCGCGGTTCGACGACTACGCCGACCGCTGGCACACCCTGCCGGTCGGAGGTTCGCTGACCCTGACGTGGTGAGGGCGACCGCTACCCCGGCCGTGCCGACAGCCGGGGCCGAGGGCGACCGCTACTCGACCGGCTGCGCGATGCCGCTCGTCTGCAGGACGGTCTCACGGAACGAGGTGACCACGGGCCGCAGATCGACTCGGTGCCAGGCCGCCCACAGCTGGACGAACCTGTCGTGCCAGGGGAGTTCGCGCACGGCGACGTCCTCGGTCGTCGCGCGGACCATGCTCCTTTGCACCAAGGCCAGCCCGAGTCCGGAGGCGACCAGACCTAGCGCGGTCAGTGGCTCGGCGGCGTCCAGACGGATGTCCGGGGAGAAGCCTGCCGCGCCGCACGAGGCGATGAAGGAGTCACGCCAGGCGGGGTCTTCGGCGTTCTCGATCGCGATCCACGGCTGACCGTCGAGGTCGCCGGGGGTCAGTACTTCCCGCTCGGCGAGTGGATGCCGTGCGGGAAGGGCGAGGAGCAGCGGGTCCTGGAGCAGAGGCGCGGCCAGCAGGTCCGGGTCGTCCGTGGCCGGAGACTCCTGGACCAGCGCGATGTCGAGGCTGCGCTGCCGCAGGCCTTCGAACTGCTCGGCGGCGCGCAGGTTGTACAGGGCGACATGGACGCCGGGGCGCTCCTCGTGCAGCGCGCGCAGTGCCGCCGGCAGGATGCCGGTGTGCATGGCGTCGGCGACGTAGCCGATGCACAGCCCGCCCTCTTCGCCGCGGCCCAGCCGACGGCCCAGGTTCTCCAGACGGTCCGCGTGCCGCAACAGCGCACGGGCTTCGGCCAGGAACACCTGGCCGTCACGGGTGAGCCGGATTCTTCGCTGGTCGCGTTCGAACAGGGTCAGGCCCAGGTTCTTCTCGAGCTGAGCGATCTGTCGGCTCAGCGGTGACTGGGACATGTGCAGGCGCTCGGCGGCCTGGCTGACGTGTTCAGTCTCGGCGACGGTCACGAAATAGCGGAGTTGTCGCAGGTCAAGCATGTAAGACCTCAAAGGACTCAAGTGCGTCCAAGCAAGTCTTGGACAGTCTCAAGTCCCGATCCTAACCTCGTACGTGTCAAGCCGACGGATCAGCTCAAAAGCCGTATCCGTATCATTGCGACATAAAGAGGAATACGGATCATGTCCATCACGTCTTTCCTGCCCGGCCGCCTGGGTTTCGGCACCGCCCCGCTCGGCAACATGTTCCGGGCCATCCCGGACGAGGAGGCCGCGGCCACCGTCGAGGCGGCCTGGGACAACGGCATCCGCTACTTCGACACCGCCCCCTTCTACGGCGCCGGCCTGTCCGAGATCCGGCTCGGTGAAGTGCTGGCCGGCAAGCCCCGCGACGAGTTCGTCCTGAGCACCAAGGTCGGCCGCGTCATCCTCGACGAGACCGAGGATCCCGCGACCCGCGACCTGGGCGAGAAGGGCGGACTGTTCGAGCACGGCCGCCCCAACAAGATCGTCAACGACTACTCGGCGGACGCGACCATGCGCTCCGTCGAGGACAGCCTCAAGCGACTGCGGACGGACCGCCTCGACATCGTCTGGGTGCACGACGTCGCGCAGGACTTCTACGGCGACGAGTGGCTGGCCGCGTACGAAACCGCCCGCACCGGCGCCTTCCGCGTCCTGCAGGGGCTTCGCGACGAAGGCGTCATCAAGGCCTGGGGCCTCGGCGTCAACCGCGTCGAGCCGCTGGAGCTGACGCTCGACCTCGACGAACCGAAGCCGGACGCGTTCCTGCTCGCCGGTCGCTACACCCTCCTCGACCACGAGCGTGCCTCGCAGCGCTTGCTGCCGGCCGCCGAGGCGCAGGGCGTCGACATCGTCGTCGGCGGACCCTACAGCTCCGGCGTCCTGGCCGGCGGACAGCACTTCGAGTACCAGAAGGCACCCGCCTCGATCATCGACAAGGTGGAGCGCATCAAGGCGCTCGCGGCGCGGCACGGCGTGGGCATCAAGGCGGCGGCGCTGCAGTTCTCCCTCGCCCACCCGGCCGTCGTCGCCGCCATACCCGGTGCCACCCGGCCGAGCCGCATCGCCGAGGACGTCGCCGCACTGGGCGAGACCGTCCCGGCGGCCTTCTGGACGGCGCTGCGCACGGAGGGGCTCATCGCGCGGCACGCCCCCGTACCCACCGCCTGACCCCACCCCCACTCCCCACCCCCCAGGAGACGACCATGGCGACGACGGCCGCGACCATCGACCTCCCCGTACCGGCACACCAGGTCTGGCAGCTCATCGGCGGCTTCGACGCCCTGCCGGACTGGCTGCCGTACATCCCCGAGAGCGAGCTCGGCGAAGGCGGCCGGGTCCGCAGCCTCACCAACGACGAGGGAGGTGTCATCGTCGAACGCCTGGAGAAGTTCGACAACGACGCCCGCACCTACACCTACTCCATCCTCCAAGCGCCCTTCCCCATCACCGGCTACCGCTCCACTCTCGCCGTGCACGCGGTGTCCGAGGCGCAGTCCCGAGTCGACTGGTCCGGCACCTTCACCCCGGCCGGCGCGAGCGAGGAAGAGGCGGTCACCCTGTTTCACGGCATCTACACCGAGGGGCTGGCCGCGCTGAAGGACACCCTCGGCGCGTGACACAGGTACGGCATGGGCGGGGGCGGCGTGCGGCTTCGCTCGCTGCCCGACCGGCATGGGCTGACCGACGACGCGGGGCCCTGCGGGGTTCCGCCCGCTGCCGGCCGTCCCGCCCGTCCGCACGAGAGCCGCTCGGCTCCGGCGGTGTCCAGTCGCCGTGTGGTGACGCGGAACCGCCCGGCACCGGCGAGGCCGTCCCGCTCTCCCGGATCGTGCCGTCCAGGACCGACGCGGAACGGCTCTGATCATCGAACGGCTTCGAGCCGTGGCATCGAAGGGCGAGATCGAAGCCGAGGCCGCGCGGTCGTCGCGGCGTCGAAGGGTGTGTCCGCCGGGTTCTGCGGGATCGCTCCCGCAGCCTGGGTGCCGCCTACGGCCCCACGACGAAACGGTAGACCTGGGAATCGCGCCCCTGGAATCCCAGGCGTTCGTACAGTCGATTCGCTGACTGTCGAGACGGCCGTGACGTGAGGTCGACGGTACGCGCGCCGGACGCCTCGGCCAGGCGCAGTGCCTCTTTGGTCAGCGCCGCGCCGACACCGTGACCCCGGGCCGCGTCGTCGACCACGACATCTTCGACGCGGCACCGCAGCCCTGAGGGCAACGGAAACATGATCAGCGTCAGCATGCCGACCACTCGGCCTTCGGCGCGGGCCAGCAGCAGGGTGTTGGCGTCGCTGCGTAGCATCCGGTCCACCGACTCGTGGTCAGGGACGCCGGCCGTACTCGAAAGTTGCGGCAACAGACGTGCGACTGCTGCGACCACCTCGTCGGTCGCCTCGCGGACGACCTCCACCTCGACGCTCATGATCGTGACCCTACCGCCGGGCCCGGCACCTGTGGCCACGACGCCGTGCTCCTGCTCGACATGAGCGCCGCGCCCACCGAGCCAACGGGGTCCGGACCGAAGCGGTGACAGGCCGAACGGGCAGCTCCCTTCCCCCGACGGGAGGTCCAGCTCCGCCTCGAAGTCGGCCACTTGGCGTCGGAACAGGCGGGAAGCCCCGATGACCATAGCGGGCCGACGTATTCGACGCACCAGGCCCGAGGCCCGAGGCCCGAGGCCCGAGGCCCCGAAGCCAGAGGCCCCAGGCCCGTCACGAGCCGAGGTACTCAGCGCGCCCGGCGGGACAGCCAGGCCGCGGCCAGGGCGCCGGAGACGTTGTGCCACACGGAGAAGACCGCGGCCGGCAGCGCGGCCGGCGGGCTGAAGTGGGCGGTGGCCAGCGAGGCCGCGAGGCCGGAGTTCTGCATGCCGACCTCGAAGGCCATGGCACGGCTCGCCGGTTCACCCAACCTGACGATCCGTCCCGCGCCGTACCCCGGTGCCAGGCCGAGACCGTT
Organism: Streptomyces sp. NPDC059582; assembly: GCF_042735715.1. NCBI lineage: Bacteria > Bacillati > Actinomycetota > Actinomycetes > Kitasatosporales > Streptomycetaceae > Streptomyces > Streptomyces sp. NPDC059582. The sequence goes on along the minus strand of NZ_JBHWCC010000030.1, from coordinate 51,941 downwards.
GTGCAGTACGACGGCGACGAACACCAGCAGGGCGGCCGACTTGATGGCGGAGGCGCTGCCCGCCACGACCACGGTCACGATCAGGGCGACGGTCAGGCCGGACAGCCAGGGCAGCACCGGCAGGGCCCGCTGCACGTGGCGTCCGGCAGGAGGCGCACGGCGAGGCCCGCGAGCACCGGCAGCAGCACTGTCCTGAGGATGTCGGTGACCATGGAGCCCGCGTCGACGGACAGGTATTCACCGGCCAGCAGCAGCGTCAGCGGCGGGGTGAACAACGGGGCCACGAGCGTGGAGACGGTGGCCACGGAGACGGACAGGGCGACGTCACCGCGCGCCAGACAGGTCACCACGTTGGAGGCGGTGCCGCTGGGGGCGCATCCGACGAGGATCACTCCCGCGGCGAGCTGGGGCGGGAGCTGGAGCAGGTGGGCGATGGCCCAGCCGAGCAGCGGCATGATGACGTAGTGCGCCACCAGTCCGAGAGCCACCGCCCAGGGCCGCTCGGCGACACCGCGGAAGTCCTGCGGGGTCATCGTGACGCCCATGCAGAACATCACCACACCCAGCAGGTAGGGCACCGCCTCGCCCCAGCCGGTGAAGCTTCCCGGGATCAGGAGGCCGAGGGCGCCGGCCGCGAGGACGAGGATCGGGAAGACGGTGACGGCGCGCCGCGCGGAGCGGTCGGTGGTCCCGTCGCCGGTGCTCCCCGTCGGGGCGGGTCGCTCGGTGGCGCGGTCTGCGGGTTCTTCGGTGCGGGGCGTTCGGTTCTCACCCTGCGAGACAACCCCTGGTCAGGGACATGACGCAATGGTGTCTCGCGATGTGATCATCGATTACCGGTCGGGCCGTACGGTCACCGCGTGCGAAACCGGCAGGCAGGCGGCAGGTCGGCCGCAGGGTCCGGAGATGAGACAGGCCATCTCACCTGTTGAGAATGGAGTTTGACATTAGGCCACCTTATGGCTGATAAAGAACATGCTTTGGCCATCGATTCACGATCCGTGTCGGCCGTGCCCTTCTAGCTGAGTGAGTCCGCCGTGTCCCAGTCCAACGCCTCCCCGGCCTCCGTCGACCCCGGGGAGGAGTGGAACGCCTGGCGTGCCGAGCGTCGTCGCGCGCTCCCCTCGCCGACCGGGAACCTCGCCCTCGTGGAGACCCGCTGGCTCCCGGCCGGCGAGGAGCCCGACGTCGAGGCGGCCCGCGCCGGACAGCCGGACGGTGTGACCGTCACCACCCTGCGGCGCACCGACATCGTCACCGGCGAACCCGAGCACGGCCTGCGCTTCTGGGACGCGGACGCGCCCGCCATCCGTCACTTCGAGGACGTCGAGGCCTTCCCGTACGACCCGGCCTGGGTCCTGGAAGCCACTTACACGCCCGTGCCCGGCGCCCGTCGCATCGCCTTCGAACACCTCCGGGACAACGGCGGCACCCGCGACCTCGTGGTGCCGGGCGACATCACGGTCACCGTCGACGGCCGCGACTACACGCTCAGCGCCTTCGACGACGACGGCACCCTGCTGCTCGTCTTCGGCGACCCCACCAACGGGGACACCACCTACGACGCCGGCCGCTTCCTGTTCGTCCGGCGCACCGACGACGACAGCCGTGTCGTCCTCGACTTCAACCGGGCCTTCGTGCCGCCCTGCGGGTTCTCCGCTCAGTACAACTGTCCGATGCCGCCGCGGCAGAACCGCTTCCACCTGCCGGTCGAGGCAGGCGAGAAGCGCCCCGTCTTCCGCGACGGCTTCCTCGCGCAGCACTGACCGATCCGCAGCCCGCCCGCCTCTTCCCGCACGAAAGCGCCCTCAGCCATGAGACTCAACAAGTCGACCCTGTATGTCACCGCGACAGCGGCCGCCCTCGCCCTCGCGCTCACCGCCTGCGGCGGCTCGGGCGCGAACAGCGCCTCGGCCGGCACCTGGGACAAGAACGCCACCGTCAACATCGGCTCCCTGTACGAGCCGCAGAACCTCGACAACACCGCCGGCGGCGGCCAGGGCGTCACCGAGGCCCTCAACGGCAACGTGTACGAGGGCCTGTTCCGGCTCACCGACGACGGCAAGGTCGACAAGCTCCTCGCGCAGGACTACCAGGCCAGTGCGGACGGCCTCACCTACACCTTCACCCTGCGCGACGGCGTGAAGTTCCACAGCGGCAAGGAACTCACCAGCGCCGACGTCAAGTACAGCCTGGAGAAGGTCCTCGCGGACGACTCGCAGTCCGCCCGCAAGAGCAACCTCGAGGTCATCAAGGACATCGCCACCCCGGACGCGCACACCGTCAAGGTCACACTGTCCAAGAAGTCGATCTCCTTCGTCTACAACCTCTCCTACGTCTGGATCATCAACTCCCAGGCGAAGGACCTGAAGACCGGCGAGGACGGCACCGGCCCCTACACCCTCGCCAAGTGGACCCGCGGCTCCGCGCTCAGCCTCGACCGCTTCGCCGGCTACTGGGGCGACGCCGCCGCCAACAAGCAGGTCGTCTTCCACTACTACAAGGACGCCACCGCGCTGAACAACGCGCTGCTGACCAACGCCGTCGACGTGGTCACCAGCGAGCAGTCGCCCGACGCCCTGGAGCAGTTCAAGACCAACCAGAACTACAAGGTCAACGACGGCGACTCCACCACCAAGCTGCTGCTGGCCTTCAACGACAAGGCCAAGCCGTTCACCGACGTCAAGGTCCGCCAGGCCGTCTCGGCCGCCATCGACGACAAGAAGCTCCTGGAGTCCGTCTGGGGCGGCTACGGCAAGCTCATCGGCTCGATGGTGCCGCCCACCGACCCCTGGTACGAGGACCTCACGAAGGTCAACGCCTACGACGTCACCCAGGCCAAGAAGCTGCTCGCCGAGGCCGGCTACGCCAAGGGCTTCTCCTTCACCCTCGACACCCCGAACTACGACCCGCACCCCACCGCGGCGACCTTCATCAAGTCCCAGCTCGCGAAGGTCGGCATCACCGTCGAGATCAACACGATCACGCCGGACGAGTGGTACACGAAGGTCTACAAGAACCACGACTTCACGGCCACGCTCCAGGAGCACGTCAACGACCGGGACCTCGTCTGGTACGGCAACCCCGACTTCTACTGGGGGTACGACGACAAGCAGGTCACCCAGTGGGTGGAGCAGGCCGAGGAGGCCTCCACGACCGCCGAGCAGACCGAACTGCTGAAGAAGGTCAACCGTCGGACCGCCGAGGACGCGGCCAGCGACTGGCTCTACCTGTACCCGCAGATCGTCGTCGCGAGCAGCAAGCTCTCCGGCTATCCGCTCAACGGCCTCAACTCCCAGTTCTACGCCTACGACATCAAGAAGAAGGGCTGATGGGGCGCTATCTCCTGCGCCGCCTCGGCTTCCTGCTGGTGTCGCTGGCCCTGGCGAGCGTGGTGTTGTTCGTCCTGCTGCGCCTGCTGCCCGGCGACCCGGCCAACGCGCTCACCTCGGTGGGCGCGAGCCCGCAGCAGATCGCCGCGGCCCGCCACTCCATCGGCTCCGACCGGCCGCTGCCCGAGCAGTTCACCCACTGGCTCGGGCAGCTCGTGAGCGGCGACCTCGGCACGTCCTTCGTCAGCTCGCTGCCGGTCGGCCCCGAGGTGAGCGCCCGGCTCGACGTCACCGTCCCGCTGACGCTGGCCGCGTTCGTCCTGGCCGTCGTCATCGCCGTACCCGTAGGCTTCGTGGCCGCGTACAAACGCCACACCTGGTACGGCGCCCTGCTCAGTGGAATCTCCCAACTGGGCATCGCCATACCGGTGTTCTGGCTCGGCATGATCCTCATAGCCGTGTTCGCGCTGAACGCGGGCTGGCTTCCGTCCGGCGGTTTCCCGCTCGACGGCTGGTCCGCGCCCGCCGACGCCGTCCGCGCCCTCGTCCTTCCGGTCGTCACCATCGCCCTGGTGATGAGCGCCTCACTCATCCGCTACGTCCGCTCCGCCGCCCTGGACGTCCTCGGCAGCGACTACCTGCGTACCGCTCGCGCCCTCGGCGCGTCCTTCCCCGGGGCCATGTGGCGGCACGGGCTGCGCAACGCCTCCGTACCGGTGATCTCCGTCCTCGGCATCGAACTCGCCTCCACGCTGCTCGGCGCCGTCGTCGTGGAGTCCGTGTACGCGCTGCCGGGCCTCGGCTCGCTGCTCGCGACCGGCATCGCCCAGCACGACTACCCGGTCGTCCAAGGCGTCCTGTTCGTGTCCACGCTCGCCGTGCTCGTGATCGGCTTCGTCGCCGACCTGGTCCAGCGCGTCATCGACCCGCGGCTGCGCGGCCGCCTTTCGGGAGGTGCCCGGTGACCGGCACGGACGTCCCGCGCAAACCGACGGCGGCCCGCGGCCGCCGCTCCGTCACCCTGCTGGCCGGCTGCACGCTGACCCTTCTGATCGCGCTGCTCGCCGTCGTCTCGCTCGTCTGGCTGCCCTACGGCGTCGACGACACCTCCGGCGGCCGGCTCGCGGGACCGGGGGAGGGGCACCTGCTCGGCACCGACAAGCTGGGCAGGGACCTGTTCACCCAGCTGATGACGGGCTCCCGCATCGCCGTCGAGGCCGGTCTCGGCTCGGTCCTGATCGCCGCGCTCGTCGGCGTCACCCTCGGCGTGCTCGCCGCGTTCGCGCAGGGCTGGCTGGACGACACCCTCGCCGCCTTCCTCGACATCCTCATCGCGTTCCCGACCCTGCTTCTCGCGATGCTCGTCGTCGCCGCCCGCTCGGCGACCCTAGGCTCCGCCGTCCTCGCGATCGGCCTCGCCCAGAGCGCGATCGTCGCCCGCCTCGTACGGATCCTCGTCAAGCGGGTCCTGGCTCAGGACTACGTCACCGCCGCCCGGACCTCGGGCACCTCCTGGCCGCGCACGGTGGCCGGACACGTCCTGCCGAACATCTGGCCCACCCTGGTGGTCAACCTCGCCCTCCAGTTCGGTCTGGCCGTGCTCGCCGAGGCCGGTCTGTCCTACCTCGGCCTCGGCGCGCCGCCGCCCAACGCCTCCTGGGGCCGCATGCTCCAGGAGGCCCAGGCCACCTTCACCACCGCCCCCGCCGGCGCGCTCGCTCCCGGCATCCTGCTGGTCCTGCTCGTCGTCGGAGTCAACCTCATCGCCGACGGACTGCGCGACACCCTCGACCCGGCGACCCGCCGGAGGCGGACATGAGTCTCCTCGACGTGCGCGGCCTGACCGTGCGAACCGACGACGGGCGCACCCTCGTCGACGACCTGTCCTTCACCGTCGACACCGGTGAACGGCTCGGCCTGATCGGTGAGTCCGGCTCCGGCAAGTCCCTGACCACGCTCGCCGTGCTGGGCCTGCTCCCCGACGGGATGACCGCGACCGGCAGCGTGGAACTGGCCGGAACGCAGATCGTCGGTGCCCCGGAGAAACGGCTCACCGCCCTCCGCGGACGGGACGCGGCCGTGGTCTTCCAGGAGCCCCTGACCGCCCTCGACCCCCTGATGCGGGTGGGCCGCCTGATCGCCGAGCCCCTGGCCCGTCGCACCGGCCTCAAGGGGCGGGCCCTGCGCACGGGCGTCGCCGAAGCGCTGGCCCGGGTACGGCTGCCCGATCCCGAGCGCATCGCCCGCGCCTTCCCGCACGAGATATCAGGCGGCCAGCGCCAGCGCGTCGCCCTCGCCATGGCCCTGGCCTGCGAACCGAGCCTGCTCATCGCCGACGAGCCCACCACCGCGCTCGACGTCTCCGTGCAGGCCGAGATGCTGGAGCTCCTCGACACCCTGGTACGCGAACGGGAGATGGCCGTGCTGTGCGTCAGCCACGACCTCGCCGTCGTCGCCAAGGTGACCGACCGCGCCCTGGTCATGAAGGACGGCCGTGCCGTCGAGGAAGGCCCCGTCCTGGACGTCATCGGCACACCCCGGGCCGCGTACACCAAGGCGCTCGTCGCGGGCGCCCGCAAGCTGGAGTCCGCCCTGGACCTGAGGAGCGCGCCATGACACCCGTGCTGGAGCTGGCGGACGTGGCCGTACGCTACCGAGGCGCCGCCGCCGACGTCGTACAGGACGTGTCGCTCGCCGTGGAGCAGGGGCAGTCCCTGGCCCTCGTCGGTGAGTCCGGCGCGGGCAAGACCACCCTGCTGCGCCTCCTGCTCGGACTCGCCCGTCCCACGGCCGGCACCGTCCGCTTCGACGGCGAGACGCTGTCCCCGCGCGACCGGCAGCAGATGGGCCGCTTCCGGCGCAGCGTCCAGTGCGTGTTCCAGGACCCGTACTCCTCCCTCGACCCGCGTCGGCGCGTGGCCGCGATCGTCGCGGAACCGCTGCGGTCCCTGGGCCTCGACACCCGGACGACCGCCGCGCCGAAGGTGGCCGCGGCGCTCGAACGGGTCGGCCTGCCCGCCGATGCCGCCGCCCGCTACCCCCATGAGTTCTCCGGGGGCCAGCGCCAGCGCATCGCCATCGCTCGCGCGATCGTGTGCGACCCGCGCGTGCTGCTCGCCGACGAACCCGTCAGCGCCCTCGACGTGACGACCCGGGTCAAGGTCGTCGACCTGCTCGCCGAGCTCAAGGAGGAACGGCGGCTGACGCTCGTGATGGTCTCCCACGACCTGTCGGTCGTCGCCTCCCTGTGCGAACGCACGGCCGTACTGGAGCGCGGCCGCCTGGTCGAACAGGGCGACACGGCGCAGGTCCTGGGCGCCCCGGCCCACCCGTACACCCGCCGCCTGATCGACAGTGTGCCGCGCCTGCCGGCCTGAGCGACACGCGAGCCCGCGGCGCGGATCCCTGCCGCTATCTGTCGTGACCGGGCGCCGGACTCTGCCTCCGCGCCGCCCGGACCGGTGCTGCGGAGGCGCCGGTGCTCGCCCTGGCCGGGCACCGACACCCCTGCCCTTGCCCTGACCGGACGGGCACTGACATGTGGACGTTGCCGCGTTCCCGCCGCGGGAGATACGTCGTCCGGTGGCATGGCCGCCGAGTACCGCTCGCGGCCTGCGAACCGCGAGAGGCTGACGCGTCCTTGCCGCCGCGGCACACTGTGCACACGTGCGGGGCGGCGGACGGGGCGAGGGATGCGACGACAGCAGGCGATCGCACTCATCGGCGTGCTCTCCGGCTTGCTGTCCGTATTGCTCGCGGTCGCCGTGAACGTCGCCACCGGGGGCAGTCTGCCCGCCCCGCTGGACACGGTGGCGTGGTTGTCGTGGCCCGCCGTCGGGATCCTGACCGGGGTCGTGGGGTGGCTCGCCGTATGGCAGCAGCGACTGACCGGTCCGGATACCGGGCCGGGCGGCGGCCGGGTCCCGGCGGCCCGGCCGGCCGAACTGCCCGCCGCGCCGACTCTCACGGGCCGGGCACGGGAACTGGCCGACGTCGACGAGCTGATCGAGCGGGGTCGTCGCGTCATCGTGCTCGTCGGCCCGCCGGGCGTGGGCAAGTCCTCGCTGGCGCTGCGTATCGCGCATGACCGACGTGACCATTACCCGGACGGGCAGCTCTTCGCGGCGCTGCGCGGTGCGAGCGCGGACCCGCTCGCACCCGAAGCCGTACTGGCCCGCTTCCTGGGCGCGATGGGCGTCGCCGAGGACGAGCGGCGCGGTGGTGTCGAGGACCTCGCGGCCCGGTTCCGTTCCGAACTGGCCGACCGCAGAGTCCTGTTGGTTCTCGATGATGCCCGGGACGCGAACCAGGTGATGCCGCTGCTCCCGGGCGGCGCGGATTGCCTGGTACTGGTCACCGGCCGCCGTCTCCTCGCGGACCTCGCACAGTCCGCCGCGCAGGTGCTGGGCGGGCTGGCTTCGGACAGCGGGCTGGCTCTGTTCGCCGAGGTCGTCGGGGCGGAGCGGGTGGCCGGTGCCCCGCCCGGTGCCGCCCCCCGCATCGTCACCGCCTGCGGTGGCCTGCCGCTCGCGCTGCGGATCGCCGGCGGCCGTCTACGGGCCCGGCCGTCATGGGAACTCACTGACTTCGCGGTCCAGTTGGAGGATGAACGGCAGCGGCTCGATGCGCTCCGGCTGGGGGATCTGGCGGTCCGGTCCAGCTTCGAAGCGTCGTACAGGGAACTGCCTGTCCTGGATCGCCTGGTCTTCCGGCGCTGTGGTGCGCATCCTGGCCCGGCGTTCGGCCTCGACGCCGCCGCCGCTCTCGCGGGGGGCGAGTCCTCCGCGGTCGCGGCCGCGCTGGAGCGGCTCGTCGACGTACAGCTCGTGGAATCGCCCAGCCTCGGTCGGTACCGGCTGCACGACCTCCTGAGGCTGTTCGCCACGGAGAGAACCGAGGCCGAGGACACCTCTGATGAGCGCGCCACGAGCCTCGCCAGGCTGCTGGCGTGGCTGACGGAACACGTCGCCCCCGGGGCCTGGTTGGCCACGGAACGGGAGAACGCCCTGGCTGCCGTGCGCCGGGCGGTGGCCTGCGGGCTGCACGAACCCGCCTGGGCGCTGGCCGCCGCCGTGGGCCCGCTGCTGGGCCGCGCGGAGGACCACGCCGACCGGCTGGTCCTGTGGCGCGCCGCGACCGAGGCGGCCGAGGCGGCCGACGACGACCTGCGCAGGGCCCGGGCACTGCTCCAGGTGTCGTACGCGTACCGCAACTCCGGTGAGGTGATCCTGGCTCTGGACTCGGCCGCGCAGGCCGTCGCCGTCGCCGAGCCGCTCGGTGACAGAGCCGTACTCGCCGAAGCCATGTTGTGCCACGGGGAGGCCCTGCGTGACCTCTACCGCTTCGACGACGCGGTGAACGTGCTCACCGCGGCGGTCGACTGTTTCGCCGAGCTCGGGGACGAGGGCCAGGAGATACGGGCCCGCACGGCACTCGGCACGTTGTACATGCAGTTCTGGCACGCCGACCAGGCCGTCGCGGTGCTCGAACGCGCGGTGGCGCTGCTGCCCGTGGAGAAGGGACCTCAGCATGTCTGGACCGTGGGCGGGCTGAGCACCGCCTACCGGCTGGCCGGGCGCCGTGCCGAGGCGATCGAACTCAACGAAACGGCGGTGCGGATCGCGCGGAGCGGCGACGAGCACGCGTTCGCTCTCGGCTATCAGCTCGCGGGCCGCGCCTGGCTGGCGCACGAGGACGGCCGACCCGACGACGCGCTGACCGACATGCGGGAGATGCTTGCCGTCTTCGAACGGATCCGGCACGGCACCGGCGTGGGCCTCGCACTCGAAGGGATCGCCGGGATCGCCACGGTCGCCGGCCGCTACGACGAGGCGATCGAGGCGAGCGAAGCCGCTGCCGCTCAGTTCGCTCGCACCGGCGACAGGGTGCGAGCGGGCCGTAGCCGCCTTGTCCAGGCCGCCGCACTCGCCGCGGCCGGACGGGCTGAAGCCGCCGCCGTGGCGTGGCGGACTGCGGAGGACCTCATCGGTGACACGGAACCGCCGGAGGTACCGCCCCTGCGCGAACGGCTCCGCGGCCTCCTCGGCTGCCAGTCTCCGCCTGACCCCGAACCCGACCCGGCGACCGCCTGAGCAAGGGGTGGGTGAGGTATAGGGGACCGGACCGGACCGGCTCGGGCGTCGGCGTTTCGGATCCCGATCCCTACCGGGATTTCCCGGATCCCGGCCGGGCGGTCGAAGCCGCCCGAGAGCGGATGGGGCGGTGCACCGCCCGAGGTGACGCATGAGACGGGTGGGATTAGGCTCTTCGAGTGAAAGCCGCGACGCGGCGGAACACCGGCCGACGAGGTGGCACGACCGCGCACAATCAGGTCCCACGCCCCAGTGTGTCGACTTCTGCCGGGCTTGAGGACGTCTACTTTTACGGCGTCCGCCCACCTGCGACGTGGTGAGCCAAGAGACCGTCGCATGTCCCCCTTATATGGCGGCGGCCATCCGCCTCGCGCCTTCTCTTTCGGGAGTCGCGAGACACGATGAGAGGTACTTTCCCATGCGATCACAACGTGCGAGGCGCGTCTTCGCGGTATCCGCTGCCGGCCTGCTCCTTGCTGGTGGTGCCGCGATCGGCGCGGCGGGAACCGCTTCGGCGAGCCCGAGTCACGGCTACAGCTACAGCAGCTCCCACGACCACGGGGGATCCTACTGGGGCGATGACGATGACGGCGGCTGGGGTGACGGCGGCAACGGCGGCTGGGGTGGCGGCGGCAACGGTGGCGGCGGTGGCTGGGGCGGGGGTGGTGGCGGCAGGTGACTGCCGCTGATTCCCGGCCGGGATGAGGCACGCGGCTCTTTCAACGGGCCGCAACGGGCCGGTTCGTGAGCGCATCGCCACGGACCGGCCCTTCGCCGCAAGGAGATGGCCATCTCGACTTGGCGGGGTGCCCTCGAGGCGGGGGCGGCGCTGCTTGTGGCCAGGACGCGGAGCCTCGGCGTGGACGACGTGGCCTCCTGGACTTTTCCGCCCGAGCCCCTGTCGGTACGCAAGGCCCGCGGCGCGGCTCGCGACCGGCTGACGCGGTGGGGGCGGGAGGAGTTCATCGGCACCACCAACCTGGTCGTCAGCGAACTCGCCACCACGGTGATCCGCCACGCGACGGGCGTCATCAGGTTGCGCTTGATCCGCGACCGCGCGCTCACCGTGGAGGTCCCGGGGCACGTCATGAGGGGATCGGCAAGACCATCTCGGCCGAGCAGGCACCGACGTCGGCGTGACGCGGGTCCTGCTATCCCCTGCAGTGACTGATCGTGACTGATCTATCCGTCAGCAGCGGGCCGCCGCCGCCGGCGTGGGCTGGGCTGGGCTGGGCCGTCCGGCCGCGCTGTCAGCGCTTTGACCTCGTTCTTCTCATGCGGGCGGGCTGTGTCGCGCCGCGGCCGCCGCCGATATCCAGGGGTGGCTGTGCTGTACGGCACCTCGTATCCACGGCGCCCTCCCTTGCACCGGAGGTATGCCTCCGCTTAAAGTGGAGATGCTCCTCCGGTATAGCGGAGGAGTGCTTCCTCTTCAGCGTCCGGCTGCGCGTCTCGCGACGCCCGCCCTGGCTCGGTGCTCATCGGCGCCGCGTTTTCAGGAACAGAAGGCGAAACATCATGGACTACGCACTGACGAACAAACGCGCCCTGGTGACCGGGTCGAGTTCAGGTCTCGGCGCGGCGACGGCGAAGATGCTCGCGGCCGAGGGGGCTGCGGTGGTCGTGCACGGCCGTGACAAGGAGCGTGCCGACGCCGTAGCGGAGCCCGTCGTCGCCGATGGTGGTCGCGCCGACGTCGCCATCGGTGACCTGACCACCGACGAAGGCGCGGACGCGGTGGTGGCGGGGGCGCTGGCCAACGGCCCGGTCGGCATCCTGGTCAACAATGCCGGTTCCTACCGGAATGTGTCCTGGGACGACGCGACCGCCGAAGACTGGAGCGAAGCCTACGAGACCAACGTGATCTCGGCGCGTCGACGGCGGCCTGATCCGATCCCTCTGATCGGGTCGGGTGTCAGCGAAAACAGGCGCCACAGAGTGACGAAAGTCAAGGAAATCATGGAAAAGTCAACTCATCGCGCCAACCTGCGAAGGGTCCGCCTCCCCGGCACTGTGGCCCCGTCCGGGCGGTCCCGGGCGAGTGGAGGACAGCACTTCAGCAACTCGCCCGGCGAACAGGCCGGAGCCTCCGGTGAAGTCGTCGGCGCGGAGACCCTCGTGCGCACGCCCTGCACCGCGCAGGCCATGACGACAGCATGCTGACATCAGTTGGGGCAGAAGCGACGTGACTCTACAACCCTGCGGCGCTGTGGGGTAACGCGATAATCTCGATCTTCCGGTACGGGCCAGGGGGGCGAGGGCTCATCGGGCCGGCAATGTTCCTCGTCAACGGTGTTGCTTTGTATGGGTCGTTGTCGACGACCCTCGGTCCTTCCGGCTGTCGACGTGTGCAGGAGCGGCGGTGCCGCCCCTGTTGTTGCGTGCGACACCGAGACGCTCGGCTGGGAACCCCGGCCGAGCGTCTCGTGAAACTCCTGGCCATCAGCGCGTGTTCAGCTGTGGTGCAGTCACACCTCGCATGCGCCTCCGGGCGGCGGGCCATCAAGGTCTTCGGCGAAGCGGATCACCAGGCAGCTCCTACCAGGTGACCGGCAGCTCGATCGGGAAGCGGCGAATCGTCTCCGTGTCCCAGCGCACCTCCTCAGGCGACACCGCCAGCCGCAGCCCCGGGAACCGGTCCAGCAGCCGCCCGATGGCCACTTCCAGCTCCGCCATGGCCAACGGCACGGCGATGCAACGGTGTCCGCCCCAGCCGAAGGTCATGTGCGGCAAGGGGGGCCGGTCCGGGTCGATGAACTCCGGGTCCGGGTACCGTTCAGCGTCGCGGTTCGCCGTCAGGTACGACACGTGGACGAAGTCACCCTTCCGGATGAGCACTCCACCCATCTCGACGTCCTGCACCGCCACCCTGGGGATGCCGACCCCCTTGCGGAAGGGGATGACACGGAGCAGCTCGTTCAGGACGTCCGTCAGGTCCTCCGGCCGGCTGCTGACGTGCTTCATCAGCTCGGGGCGGGTCAGCAGGAGGTAGCAGATGTTGCTGATCTGGCAGGTCGCCGTGTCCTGCCCGCTGAGCGTCAGCGTCAGCAGCATGACCGCCAGTTCCTCGTCGTCGAGGACGTCCTCGCCGTCCTTGGCGGCCGCCAGCGCGCTGATCAGGTCGTTCCCGGGGGATCTCCGCCGCTGTTCGATCAGTTCGCCGAAGTACGCGCGCAGCTCGGCCTTGGCGGTCGCGGCGCCCTTGCGGCCGTCCGGGCCGGTGGCGAGCAACTGGTGGAAGTGATGCTGGGTCGTGGCCCAGTCGTCTCGGGGGATCCCGAGCAGATCGAAGATGGTCTGCTGGGGGAGGGGGTCCGAGAGGTGGCGCACCAGGTCCACCGACGGGCCCTGTACGGCCATCTCGTCCAGCAGGGTGTCGGCGAGCTTGGTGATCCGCCCGCGCATCTCGTCCGCCCGCCGCTGGGTGAACGCCTGCGACGCCAGGCGCCGGAGGCGGCTGCTGCGCGGGGGATCCATCACGTTGATCGACTCGCGGGAGACGATGGGTTCCGGCGTCAACCGCGGATAGTCGTGGTCGACGATCCCCGCCCTGCTGAACCGCTGGTCGGTGGTCACCTGTCGCACGTCGTCGAACCCGGTGACCAGCCAGGCGTCACCGTCACCGTACGGCAGTCGGATCCGGGTGATGGACTCGCGGTCCATGAGCGCCGTCAGGGAGGGATCGAACTCCAAGCCCTCGCTGAAGTCGAACGGACACGTGATCGCTTTGTCGCCTGAGGTCATCGCGCAGTTCTCCTTCTTACCGAATCTTCCCAGCTCCATGTATATGCCGGTCGGTGGTTCGAGGCCATCGGAAGGCCTCCGGTGCGGTGCGCCGCCCGCATCCCGCGCGGCGGTCGGCCGGCATCGGCCGTACCTGCCACTGGCGCTCTGTCCATAGCGTGCACCGCGGACGGGAATCGCGCGCAGTCGGCGGGCTGTCCGCGGAGACCGGGGCGCCCGACATCTGACGGCCGCCTGCCGACGGGCTGTCGGGCTGGTCCGGCTGTGTCCGGCCGGTCTCGCGGAACGACTGGGCGGAAGGCGAAGGCCACTCGGTTCGGCGCTGCCGACTGGCCGCAAGGTGTGCACGGGGCCTACGGCGGTGGAGTGATGGGCGACCGGTTCGTCGTCGCCCTTCGCAGGGTCCACCCGCTGCCGCGGCACCTACGGCCTTGTGTCGTCATCGACGCGGCCGCCGGTTTCGTACGGTTCACCCGACTGGACGACACACGTGTCGCGTCGCGGCTATGACGGGTGGCCCGCCGCCGCGGCTGCCGCCAGGCTCGGTTGCAGGCGGCGGGCGACATCGAGGTGGTCGGCCGTCCAGATGATACGGACGGCCGTGGCGGTGGCCTGGCCCTTCTCGTCGGTCAGGTCACGGCGCAGGGACTCCACCAACTGTCCCTCGGCCGCGGGATTGCGGGGCAGGGGATCCGGGAGGTCGCCAGCCCGGTTCAGCGCGGCCGCGAGATCTCTGTACCAGCCGCTCACCCGGCCGGCCGCGCCCAGGATGACGAGTCGGGCCTCTGCCCGGTCCGCTTCGGCACGCTGTTCCTCGGCGTGCTGCCACAGACCCAGCACCGCGTCCGCGGCGAGGCGCAGTCCCACGACGCCGGTCACCAGAGTGGACATGTCGGCGAGCGGTACAGGCTTCGCGCCGCGCTCGGCGAGGTAGCTGCGGAAGGCGTCGTCGAGCCGACGTGCCGCCGCGGCCGCCACACGCCCGTCCTCCAGCGCGGCATCCGCCACCGGGGCCGGGCCGGGGCCGCAGCGGCCCACCGCGAACGCCACCGAACCGGCGAGATAGCGGGCGCCGTCGGCGTACGCCTCGGCGAGCGCCCGGTTCACGGCGGCCGTCGCTCCACGCGGCCAGAAGAACAGGCCCACGAGCAGGCTTACGGCGCAGCCGATGGCGATGTCCTGGATGCGCAGCAGCACGATGTGCCAGTCGGGGTCCTGGCCGATGTTGAACAGGACGACCAGGGTGATCGTGAACGACGCCTGGCCTGCGGCGAAGGAGATGACGGAAGGGGCGGTGCCGGCGAGCAGGACGGCGAGGGGCAGCAGGATCCAGAGCACGGTGCCGTGATGGCCGATCAACTGCAGCAGCAGGGCTCCGATCAGCGAACCCGCGACGGTGCCGCCGACGGCGCGGATCGCGTTCTGCCCTGTGTTGAGGGCGTTCGAACGCAGTACCGACAGGGTTCCGAGGACCACCCAGAAGGAATGCTGGACGCTGGTCAGGTTCGCGAGGGCGACCGCGACACCGATGCCGAGCGCTCCCCGGAGGCTGTTGTGCAGCCACACGGACTGCGGCTGGAGGTGGGCGGCGGCGCGCTCGCGCGCCGAGGCCAGGGGCGCGGTCACGGTGCCGGGCTCACTGCCGAGGAGACGATCGTGCCAGGAGCGGCGATCGGCGGCCGCCGCGCGATCCACGTTGCTCGCGATCTGCAGCGTCGCGAACCCCACTTCCTGCGCGCGGAACGACAGGTCCAGGAACCCGATCACGGGGTGCACCCGGGACGGCGTGCCGGTCCCCTCCTTGTGCACGGGAAGTCTCAGGGTGGCGTTGCGCTCCATGTCCTCGAGTGTCGTGCGCAGGCGTTCCGACGCGGAGCGCAGTGCCTGTGGGGAGTTGCGCGGGGTGTCGAGCAGGACGGCCGCCTCGTCCAGCACCGCGGCGGCGGCCCGCCTTGCCTGGTGCGCGGCCGCGTCGCAGGCCGGCTGGCCGTCCGGCGGAGGCGTACTGTCGGCGAGAATGCTCCCGAGCCAGGTCAGTTCGTCGACCAGACGGACGAGCGCCCTCGAGCCGCTGGACAACCCGGTGGGTCGGTAGGGGGTGGCGTCGAAGACGGCGCGCAGCTCGTCTGCCGCAGCCGTGGCTTCGGCTGCCGTGACCCTGCATTGGGCGGGGTTCGGGCAGTGTGGTTCGTCCGCCAAACGGCTGGCGTCGCTGCGCAGTTGCTGCGCCGCGGCCCGGCATACGCGGGCAGCGGGTGCGCTGAGCGGGTCCGTCCCGGGCCGGGGCCACAGCAGGGAGATCGCGAGCATGGCGGTGACTGCCGCCAGCGCCGCCCCGACGAGTCGGTCCGGGAGCTGGGACAGCGGCGCGGGCGAGGTCGCCGGGAGGACGAAGGCCAACAGCAGCGCGGTGGAAGCGCCCGCGAGGACGGAGCTGACGACTCCGGAGAACAGCACCAGGAAGGCGATGACGACGGTGACGACGACCGCCAGCCAGGTGTGATGAGCCACGAGCGTGCCCAGGCAGATGAGGACGACCCAGGCGACCCCGAGACCGAGGTGCGCCCGCAGGCGCTCGGCCATGGGACCGGTGAAGTCCACGAGCAACAGCATCGCGAACGAGGCGAAGGCGGCGTAGGTCGCCATCGCGGGCGAGCCGATCACCTGGCTGCACAGGGCGAACAGACCGGGCATCACCAGGGCGGCGCGCCCGGCACGTCGGGTCGCCGCCAGCTCGGGGTCGCGGGCACGGAGCCATGAGACGGCCGCCCTGAGACGGCTGTCCGGGTCTGATGTCTGCACGAGCCCGCTCCTCCTGGCGACGGGGACCCCACCTCACCAGGGCCTCCTCCACAGACGATGACATGGGATCACAGCCCCGGCCCTGATCATCGTGGCCGAGTTCTCCATGGTCAGCGAAGGCCGCGGGCTTCGCGCACGGTGAACCGCCTTCGCCGGACGTGGCGGTCGTGGGGTACTGGGGAGACGGGGCGGTGCGCCCGGCTGCGGCGGCAACCGCCGTCCGCACCATGGATCAGCGAACTCGGACGCGCTCCCTGCTGTGGTTCGTTGACGCCGCGCAGGTCATCGAACCGTAAGGACTTCCCCAAAGGGCTTTCCTGCAGACACGGTTGCCACCATGATCCAACCATGGTCGACGACAACTCACCCGTGTACGAGGCGCGGTACGGCTGGGACCTCAAAACCACGGGGGTCGTAGCGGTGTGTGCCGGCTTCACCGCGGTCCTGCTTTTCTCCGACACACCGCCGCTCATGCAGGCACTGGGCCTGCTCCTGTTCGGCGGGGGCGGAGTGTTCATGGCGTTCATGGCGCTGAGCCGCAAGGTCGCCTTCCGGGTGGACGAGACAGGCGTGCTGCTCGGCGGCAGTCCGGCCCGGTACGCGGCCACCACCGCTCATGTGCCCTGGCAGGACGTCACGGCTCTTGTGCTCTGGCGACAGACCGTGCGCAGCGCCTCCGTGCCCTACGTCGGGGTCAGCCGTCGAGAGGATGCTCCGGCCCTGCCCGGGGACGGCCCCAAGCGCCGTGCCGTCCTGGAGCGCATGGTCCCGGTGCCGGCCGATGTCGCCATCGCGTCCCGGGCGGTGACGGGGTGGCGTCTCGACCAGGACCGGCTCGCCACCGCCGTCGCCCACTTCGCGCCCGACGTCCCTGTCCGTGACCACCGCTAGTGCTGTGACCGCGTCGGGTCGGTCGTCTTGACGGTCGGATGTGCGGCCCCGCGGGCGTGGTGGTCGAGAGTGCCGACCTGACGTCTGTGCGGGATCCCGTCGGACGTCCCGGGTCGGAGCCGCCTGGCCACGTTTCCGGGGTGGGCTGCGCGCCGTGTGCGTGGTGTGGGCAGGCGGCCCGTCCCCGGAGCGGAGAGTGGACGAGAGGTGGGGCTCAGCGGTTGCGGAGGGCTGTGGTGGCGAGGAATCCGGTGGCTGCGGCGGTGATGAGGGCGCAGACGGCGAGGAGCTTGGTGCGGTGCATCGGAAGCCTTTCCTGTGACGGGTGGGGTCCTGTGTAACGCGGTTTGTGCCGAGGTGGGTTCGGTGGTGTGCGGCGATGTGACCCGTTTGGATGCGGCCGGCACCTGGTGGACGCGGACACGCCGTCTCCGCGACGCCGCGGATCCGGTGGGCGGGTGGCGGAAGCGGAGGCGGATCGCCACAGGGGGCGCCCTCGCTCCGGCGCCTGATGATGCGCGCGGCCACCCCCGAGACCCTGGGGCGTCTTTCGGCTACCCCGCACGGCGGCTGCTCCGCGGAGGCCATGAGGTGCAGTGGGCAGCCGTGCGGTGGTGCGGCATCATCCACGGGTGATCACTGTGCAACCCGTCCTGGAGATCTGTGCTCCCGAGGGCTTCGACCTGTGGCCGGTCGTCGAGTTCGAGCCCTGCGCCTTCCTGGCACTCGGCGGATCGCTCGCGCCGGACGAGGTCGGCACCGCGGTGATGGCGCTGGCCGCCTGCAACGACATCGACCCGGGAGACGAACGTCCTCCGCGTCCGGCCGATCCGGTCGGGGGCTTCCTGCACGGGCTGCTGACCATGGATCCGCTCTTCGCGTCGGGCGGGCTCAAGGTGACCGACGCCGTGACCGGGAGGGTTCTGTTGCCGGGCTGCTGCAGCGGGCTGGAGGACCGGGGCGACTGGCTGGAGGTCGTCAACAGCGACGGCCGTGCCGCGTGGTTCGGCCACGATCCCTCACCGGGTGCCGGACGGCACGGCGACATCGTCCGCCTCACGTGCGACGGAGACGTGGACACCAGCCCGGTCATCGAGGTGCCCGTGACGGAGCTACGGCACCTGCTGGCGGGCGTGGAACGCGATCTGGCCGACTTCTTCCGCCTGGCCGTGCTCTGGGCGGGGACGCACCTGCCTGATCGTTGCGAGCAGGTCTCCGGCGCGATTTCCCGTGCGCTGGCCTTGTCGGCCCGGTAGCCCGCTCCTGGCCGGGGGTCCGAGCCCGTACCGAACTCTCCTGGGCGCGGACCGCGGTGTCGCCGGAGGCTTGGCGCGGCCGGCGCAGAGCGTCGCGCGCGCCCCTGATCGCGCTCTCGGCGGACGAGAATGCCGTCCCGTACGGGGCGGCGCCTCCCGCCGTCCCGTACGGGGCGGCGCCTCCCGCCGTCCCGTACGGGGCGGCGCCTCCCGCAAGGGCCCCAGACCTTGGTAACAGCTGTTACCATCAAGGCATGGCGAAGACACAGCTGGGTGCGCGCGTCGATGACGAGGTCAAGAAACTGGCGGAAGCCCGCGCCAGGGACCGCGGCCTGAGCCTCGGCGACTACCTGAGCGTCCTCGTGCGGGAGGACGCCGACGGGCTGCGGCAGCGAGGACTGGACGCCGCAGAGCGCTTCCTCGCCGAGCACCAGGACGTCTTCGACGAGGCCGAGGACGCCGACCGTCGCACGCCCGGAGCGCACGCCGCGTGATGGACCTGCACATCGACGTCCCCTGGATCCTGCAGGTCGCGGAGATCGCGGGAGCCGGGGATCCCGCCCCCGACGACTACGGGGTGCCCGCGGCCGCCGTCGCCTGTCACCGGGCCGAACTGCTGGATCAACCCGTCTACCACGGCATCTACGCCCGCGCCGCCGCCCTGGTGCACATCCTCGGCCGCTGCCGCTGGCTGGAGCGCTCCAACATGGCCGTCGCCGCGGCGACCGGCGTGATGTACCTGGAGGCGTCCGGTGTCCCGGTCAAGCCCACCAGGGAGGACGCCGTCGCCCTGCGCGACCTCTTGCGTGATCCCGCCTGTACCGCAGCGAGGATCGCCGTCCTGCTGCGGGCCTGGCCACAGGCCACCTGAAAGTTCCTCACCACCTTCCCCGCGGTCGTCGCGGCGGGCCGGTCGGCCGTCCAGCGGTGAACGGAGCCCGCTCAGAGCAGGCGCCACAGGTGGTCGTCGGTCCCGTTGTCGTCGAACTGCACGACCTGGGCGCTGTTCTGGGTCGACATCCCGTCCACGCCGAGGACCTTCCCGCTGTGCCGGTTGCGCAGGAGGAACCAGCCCTCGCCGCGGTCGACCTGGGTCCACAGGTGGTCGTCGGTCCCGTTGTCCTCGTACTGGACGACGAGGGCGCTGTTCTGGGTCGACATCCCGTCCACGCCCATGACCTTGCCGCTCTGGCCGTTGCGCACCAGGAACCAGCCGTCGCCCTTGTCGATCAGCTGCCACGCATGGTCCCCGGTCCCGTTGTCGTCGAACTGCACGACGCGCGCGCTGTTCGCCGTGGACATCCCGTCGACCGCGAGCACCTTTCCGCTGTGCTTGTTGAGCACGCGCCGGTACCGAGGCTCCGGCACCCACGGCCTGCCGTCCGGGGCGGCCGTCGGGAACGAGGTGATCCGCAGCCTGGCCGCGCCCATCGGGACGAGCGTCACCTGCTCCACGGCGCCGCTCGCCCGTGCCGGGCTCTGCTGGAGGGGAGCGACCACGTGCTCGTCGTCGGCGACCCATTCGGCGACGCGGCGTGCCTCGGCGGTGAGGGTGATCGGGGTGGTCCCGTGGGTGAACGGGTTGGCCGCGAGCGGGCCGGGGGCGCGGTGCAGCACGGGCGAGGTGCCCGGTACCAAGCCGTAGTTCCAGGGTGTCGTGGCGTGGACCTCGTACTCGGGGAAGGTGTCGTCGCCCGCGTATCGGACGTACTGCTCGCCGATCCTCAGCGCGTAGGTGAGCGGGCCGCGTTCGACGCTCACGGCATCGCGGTTGGCGTGCCAGGTACGCAGTGTGGTGCGCTGCGGCAGGGTCAGTGTGACGCGGTCGCCGTTCCGCCAGGTGCGGTGGACGCGTACGAAAGCCGGCCCGGCCGGGGCGTCGACGGAGCGGCCGGCGACCTGCAGCCGGGGCGCCGTGCACCAGCCCGGCACCCGCAGGAGGAGGGGGAACGACACGGGACGCGGGGTGGACACGGTCAGGGTGACGGTCTCGTCGAACGGGTAGTCCGTGTCCTCGGTGACGGTGACCGTCGTGCCCGAGACGGTGGCCTGGACACGGCTGGGCGCGTACATCGCGGCGGCCAGTCCGCCGTCCGGTGTGGCCAGCCACAGCTCCTCGCCGAAGTACGGCCAGCCCATGCCGTAGTTGTGCGGACAGCAGCGGTACCGGTCGACGCCGGGCTGGTAGGACTGCATGGCGAAGCCGTTCTGGAACTGACCCTGGGTCTTGCGGACGTCGTCGAGGTCCACGCTGTTGGCGCTGGTGATGTAGTGCACCCCCGTGCCCTCGGGGTCGAGGGAGGCGGGCAGCAGGTTGAACGCCAGCTCCTCGCAGCGGTCCGCCCACACGGGGTCGCCGGTGATCCGGGTCAGCAGCTCGTGGCTGGCCATGAACTCGACGATGCCGCAGGTCTCGAAGCCCTGCCGCGGGTCGCCGAAACCCGGTCTGATGTTCTCGTCGCCCGCGATACCGCCGCCCGGGAACTGACCGTAACCGCGGAGGACTTGCTCGTAGGTACGGTAGGTGGCCCCGGTCAGGTCGGTGGCGCCGGAGCGCTGAGCGTACTGGGCCGGCTCGCGGAAGCCCTGTGCGATGTTGACGTTGTGCGGGCTGGGCAGCGGGCCGGTCCAGTCGGCGCCCCAGTTGTGCATCTTGTCGACGAGGTCGAGGAGGAAGGTCTCACCGGTGCGGCGGTAGAGCCACAGCGCGATGTCCATGCCGTCGCCCCAGCGCAAGGACACCCAGCTCGTGTCGAACGCGCCGGGTCCCTGGGCGTTCATGAAGCGCAGGAAGCGGCCGAGGAAGGGGACGATCCGTTCGTCGTGCGTGTACTCCTCGTAGGTGCGCAGCGCCTGGAGCAGCGGTAGGAAGGGCCAGAAGTCGGGGCCGCCGTTCAGCGACGTGCGCAGGGCCCGCGGGCCGAAGAAGCCGTCGGTCTGCTGGGTGGCGAGGACGCCGTCGATCCAGCGGCGCGCCTGGTCGAGGGCGGCGGTGTCGCGGGTGGCGATGGCGAGGGGGACGTAGCCACGCAGCCAGTAGGGGAGTTCCTCCCAGCTGTTGTTGCCGGGGTGCACCCAGCCGCTGGTCGCGAAGTCGAGGAAATGGGAGCGCTCGGTATATCGGCCGCACAGGCCGGCCAGCTGCATGCGCAGCTGACCGTCGAGCCAGCCCCGGGCGGTGATGCTGCCGGGCGGCAGCCGGGTGAAGGCGTCGGGGGCGAGGCCGTCCGCCGCGGCGGCGGGTGCCGCCGGGAGGGAGACGCCGACGGCCAGGGAACCGACGGCCAGGCATCCGGTCTGCAGGAAGTGTCGCCGGGTTGGAGGCATTCGGCTTCTCCTGTCGGGGGAGTCGGGTACGGGCACGGTCGGGACGAGGGCTCCCCGTGGCGAGCCGGACCACGGAGCGTTCGTCCGAGGCCCTGTACGAACCTGTGTCGAAGGCTCTGTCCGAGCCCGTTCTGGAGGTCCGGTCCGAGTCCGTGTCGGAGGTCATGTCCGGCCCGTGTCGGAGGGCCTGTCTTTGGGTTGTCGTGGTCCCGCGGCCGTGGGGTGAGGAAGCCGGGGGACTTCCCCGTCCGTCGGCCACCGGGCCGCGGTCGCAGTGCGGTCCGCCCGCCCGCCGCTCGGCGAGTGAGCGAGCGGGCGGACCGCACCGGGTGCGCGGATCAGCGCACGGCTCTCGGCGGGTGGCGGGGAGGCGTCCGCCGAGGCCGCTTCGAGGTCAGGCGCACCCGGCGGGTGTCGCCCGTGAGGCGTCGTCGATCAGCGCCCGCTGGGCCGCGTCGAGTCGCTCGACATCGGGTTTGACGACCTTGCGGTCGTACGTCATCAGGCCGTTGAGCTCGCCCTCGACGTCCGAGATCTGGGTGTAGACGGCGCCGTTGCCGCCCCGGCAGGCCAGCGCGTGCACCTCGGCCAGCTTGTCGAGGTAGTCGTCCGTGTAGGTCGAGGGGTCGACGTCCACGTACGACTGCTGCACCGACCAGGCGTGACCCGGGACCGCGAGCCCCAGACCGCCGTACTCACCGGCGACCAGGGCCCGTTCGCCGTCCGGGTGGGGCGGCAGCGCCGGGCTCGGGTAGCCGTGCTCGTCCATGATGTCGCCGGTGCCTCCGTCGGCTCCCAGGTTGAGGCCCGACATGCTGTTGACCAGCCGGGTCGGGTCCCAGGCCTTGGCCTGGTCGGCGATGCGGGCCATGTCGTACTGACCCCACCCCTCGTTGAAGGTGACCCACATGACGATCGACGGGCTGCTGATGTGCTCGTCGATCACCTGCTTCATCTCACGCTCGTACTCGGCGCGGGCCGCGGTGCTCGGGTTCACCCCGGCCGCCATCGCGGGCATGTCCTGCCACACCAACAGGCCCAGCCGGTCGGCCCAGTAGAACCAGCGGTCGGGTTCCACCTTGATGTGCTTGCGGACCGAGTTGAAGCCCATGTTCTTGTGCATCTTCAGGTCGTGGGCGAGCGCCTGGTCGGTCGGCGCGGTGTGCAGGCCGTCCGGCCAGAAGCCCTGGTCGAGCGTGGCCATCATGAAGACCGGCGTTCCGTTGAGCACGGTGCGCGGCACGCCGTTCACCTTCTCGACCTTGATCGACCGCATCCCGAAGTAGCTGCCGACGCGGTCGCCGCCGACGCTCACCCTCAGGTCGTACAGGAAGGGGTCGTCGGGCGTCCACAGGTGGGCCTTCGGGATCCGCAGCGTCAGAGCCTGGCCGCTGCGGCCGGTGACCGTGCCGACTCTGCGCTTTCCGGCGTACGCGGTGGCCGTGACCGGCAGTCCGTCCCGGACGCCCTGCGACTCGATCGTCACGGTGCCCGCGTCCACGTCCGGGGTGAGCTTGAGCGTGTCGACGTGGTCGGTGGCCACCGGCTCCATCCACACGGTCTGCCAGATGCCGGAGGACGGGGTGTACCAGATGCCGCTCGGGTCCAGGCGCTGCTTGCCCATCGGCGGGTTCTCGCCGTCGGCGGCGTCCGTCGGGTCGTAGACGCCGACGATCAGCTCCTGGGTGCGGCCGGGCTTGAGGGCCTGGGTGATGTCGGCGCTGAACTTGTCGTAGCCGCCCTTGTGTTCGGCCACCTCGGTGCCGTTGACGTACACCTCGGCCTGCCAGTCGACGGCGCCGAAGTTCAGCTGCAGGCGCTTGCCGGAGCCGATCTTCCAGCCGGCCGGAACGGTGAAGGTGCGCCGGTACCACATGCGGTCCTCGTGCCGTTCGATGCCGGACAGCTGTGACTCGACGGGGTAGGGGACGAGGATCTTCTCGCCGAGGTTCTTGCCCACCGGCGGCTGTTCCCCGGCCTCGGCGGCGGCGAACTGCCAGGAGCCGTTGAGGTTCTGCCAGGAGTCACGGGTCAACTGCGGGCGCGGGTACTCCGGGAGGGCGTTACGAGGCGAGACCTCGTCGGCCCACTTGGTGCGCAGCTCGTAGGTGGACGTGTTGGCGCCGCTGCTCCAGAAGGCTTTGACAACGTTGCCGTCCTTGCCGGTCAGGCCACCCTCGCCGTCGTATCGGACATCGGCGAGACCCGGGGCCGTTCCGGTCTTGTTGCCGACGACGGGCTCCTTGAGCGCGATCAGGAGCGACTTGGGGTCGGCGGGGTCGAGCCGGGCCGTGCCGAGCGGCCAGGTGGCGCCGCCGATCACGGCGTCGAGGTGATCGGTGAGACCCGCCGGGGGAGCGGAGAGGGGCTGCGCGAAGTCGAGCCGGAGCGTGCGGCCGTCCGCGCCGACGGCGGTGGAGACGGCTCCGTCGTAGTCGAAGCCGTCGGGCAGCCGCAACGCGGACTGCGGGACAGCGGTCTTGCTGCCGCCGGGCGGGGTCCAGCGCAGGTGGAGGTTGGAGCCTCCGTAGTGCTCGAAGTACTCGACCTTGATGTCGTAGGCCTGGCCTGCGGTCAACTCGACCGGTTGGCCGGTCTGTTCGCGATCCCAGTCGTCCACCCAGTGGTCGATGACCAGGGTGTCGCCCACCCAGAGACGGAAGCCGTTGTCCCCGATGATCGAGAAGGTGGTGGGGCCGGTCTTCTCCGGCACGATCTTTCCGGTCCAGCGGACGCTGACGTCGTCCGACCGCCCGGTGGCGAAGTTCAGGCGCGGCTCCAGGGTGTCGAAGTCGAGTTTCGGGTCGAGTCCGGTCGCCTTGAGCTCGTGGAAGTCGAAGGCGCCGGGAGCCGACTGCGTGTAGTACTCGCCCTTGAGCCCGTGGACCACCACGGGGTCGTCGGCCACGCCGGCGGCGGGCGTCGCGGCGAGTCCCGCGGCGCCCAGTGCCGCGGCGAGCAGCAGGGCGAGGCGTTGGGTGAGGGGTCTGATGCGCACGGATCCTCCTTGGCTGAGGAAGGGTGGCGGCTCGTTGCTTCAGTCTGTACAACGTTGGAAGGAACGGCAGTTGGCATGAGAGCACGGCTCCCGGCCGCTGTCCAGGGTCATGACAAAAGGCTCCGAGGACGGGCCACCCATCGACGCTGAGGAGATCCCTTGCGGGTCAGCCTGAAGGACGTGGCGGAACGCGCGGGCGTTTCGATCAAGACCGTGTCCAACGTTGTGAACAACTATCCGCACGTCACCCCGGCGATGCGGGCCCGGGTGCAGTCGGCCATCGACGAGCTCGGCTACCGTCCCAACCTGACCGCGCGCCATCTGCGCAAGGGGCGTACGGGGATCATCGCGCTGGCCGTTCCCGAGCTCGGCAACCCGTACTTCGCCGAGCTCGCCGGCGCCGTGATCGACGCGGCCGCCGAGCACGAGTTCACCGTGCTGCTCGACCACACGAGCGGCGAGCGGCGCCAGGAGATCCTGGTCAGCCAGGGTTTCCGGGCCCGGGTGATCGACGGGCTGATCCTCAGCCCGCTGGAGCTGGAGTCCGAGGATCTGCAGGGCCGTTCCGACGACGTGCCGTTGGTGCTGCTCGGTGAGCGAGAGTACGACGTGCCCTACGACCACATCGCGATCGACAACGTGGCGGCGGCCCGGTGCGCGGTCCGTCATCTGCTGGGCCGCGGCCGGACCAGGATCGCCTATCTCGGCGCGCGCACCGACTCCGCGAACCGGCCCGCCCACCTGCGGCTGGCCGGGTGGCGCCAGGAGCTGGCCGCGGCCGGGGTGCCCGCGCCGGACAGCCTGGTGGTGCCGGTGGGCGGCTGGGACCGGGACGACGGGGCGCGCGCGATGGCCGAGCTGCTCGACTCGGGGGTGCGCCCGGACGCCGTCTTCGCGTTCAACGACCTGATCGCGATCGGGGCGATGCGGGTGCTGCACGAACGGGGTCTGCGGGTGCCCTGGGACGTGGCGGTGGTGGGTTTCGACGACCTCGCCGAGGGGCGCTTCGGGGCCGTCACGCTGACCACGGTCTCGCCGGACAAACAGGCCATCGCCCGCATGGCCGTCGCCTCGCTGCTGCGCAGTCTGTCGGGGCGCGAAGTGCCCGGTGGACGCGAACTCACCGCGGAATTCAGGCTGGTGGAGCGGGAGAGCACGCTGGGGCGACGCTGACGGGATTTCGGGCGGAGGGGTTTACAGCCTCCTTCCAACGATGTAAAAACCTCCCCGGAACGACGTGCACGCCGAGTTGACCGCAAGAGCCAGCCTCCCCGAGAGCGCTCTCACGCCCCGGGGCCGCGCCGTTTGGGGGACTCCCATGAAGCCCACCGCAGTTGTCCGTCGCCTCTCCGCACGACACCTCCTCGCAGCAGGCCTCGTGACGAGCCTGGCGCTCGTGACCGGATGCACCAAGTCCGAGGACGACTCGGGCAAGAAACCCTCCGCCTCCGAGCCGGACGGTGCCGGGCAGGTGGTCGCCTCACCGAGCACCGGCTCCGGACCGACCTGCACCATCGACGCCTACGGCGGCAAGAAGCTCGACCTGAAGGGCGCCACCGTCGGCTTCTCCCAGTCCGAGAAGGAGGCCAACCCCTTCCGGATCGCGGAGACCGCGTCCATCAAGGCCGAGGCGCAGACGCGGGGCGTCAAGCTGCTCACCGCCAACGCGCAGTCGCAGTTCTCCAAGCAGATCAGCGACGTCCAGGATCTCATCGCCAAGGGCGCCGACCTGCTGGTCATCGCGCCGCTGAACTCCGACGGCTGGGAGCCGGTGCTGCGATCCGCGGCCGCCAAGCACATCCCGATCGTGACGATCGACCGCAAGATCAACGCCACCGCCTGCAAGGACTACGTGAGCTTCATCGGCTCCGACTTCGTACAACAGGGTCGGCGGGCCGCGGACCAGATGATCGAGGCGACCGGAGGCAAGGGCGAGGTCGCCATCCTGCTCGGCGCCGCGGGCAACAACGTGACGACCGAGCGCACCAAGGGCTTCGAGGACCGGATCAAGGAGAAGGCGCCCGGCCTGAAGATCGTGTTCCGGCAGACCGGCGAGTTCGCCCGCGAGAAGGGCCAGTCGGTCACCGAGAACCTGATCCAGTCCAAGCCCGGCATCACGGGGATCTACGCCGAGAACGACGAGATGGGCCTCGGTGCCGTCAACGCCCTCAAGGGCGCGGGCAAGAAGCCGGGCGACGTGAAGATCGTGACCATCGACGGCACCCGCAACGCCGTGCAGGGCATCGTGGACGGCTGGATCCACGGCGTCATCGAGTCCAACCCGCGCTTCGGGCCGCTCGCCTTCCAGACCCTCGACACCTTCACCAAGGGCGAGAAGGTCGGCCAGGACATCGTCATCCAGGACAGCTCCTACGCCAAGGGCAACGCCCAGGCGGACCTTGGCAAGGCCTACTGACGTGCTCGCGGTGACCCGGCTGTCCAAGTCCTTCCCCGGCGTGCGCGCGCTGTCCGACGTGGACTTCACCGCGCACGCCGGTCAGGTGCACGCGCTCGTCGGCGAGAACGGCGCCGGCAAGTCGACGCTCATCAAAGTGCTCACCGGGGTGTACCGGCCCGACGCGGGCGAGGTGTCGTACGACGGAGCTCCGGTGCGCTTCGCCACCCCGCTCCAGGCCCAGCAGGCGGGTATCTCCACCATCTACCAGGAGGTCAACCTCGTCCCGCTGATGAGCGTGGCCCGCAACCTCTTCCTCGGCCGTGAACCGCACGGCCGACTGGGCCTGATCGACTTCCGGCGCATGCACCGTGAGGCCGACGAGGCCCTGCGCCGGCTCGGCATCCGGGTCGACGTGCGCCGTCCGCTGCGTGAACTCGGCGTCGGCGCCCAGCAGATGGTCGCGCTCGCCCGGGCGGTGGCCGTCGATGCCCGGGTCGTCATCATGGACGAGCCGACCTCCTCGCTCGAACCACGGGAGGTGGCCACCCTGTTCGAGGTGATCCGGATGCTGCGCGAGCGCGGCGTCGCGGTGATCTACGTGAGCCATCGCATGGACGAGCTGTACGAGATCTGCGACGCGGTCACCGTCCTGCGCGACGGACGCGTGGTGCACACCGGTCCGCTGGCCGGCTTCGACCGGCTGCGGCTGGTGGCCATGATGCTCGGCCGGGAGATCGGCGAAGTGCGCAAGGAGGGCCTGACGAAGTTCTCCGGCTCGCACGACACCGCGGCGGAACCCGTGCTGCGCGCGGACGGACTGACGGTGCGTCACTGTCTGCGCGACGTGTCACTCGCGCTGCGGCCCGGCGAGGTGGTCGGGCTCGGCGGGCTGCTCGGCTCGGGCCGCAGCGAGACGGCGAAGGCCATCGCCGGGGCGCTGCCCACCGACGCGGGCCGGGTGGTCGTCGGGGGAGCCCCGGTACGGGCCGGCTCCACCGCCGCCGCGATCCGGGCCGGCATCAGCCTGCTCCCGGAGGACCGTAAGGCCGAAGGCATCGTGCCGGGACTGTCGGTGCGCGAGAACATCGCGCTCGCCGCGCTGCCCGCGCTGTCCCGTTTCGGCCTCGTCGACGACTCCCGCATCGACCGGATCGTCGAGACCTTCATGAAGCGGCTGCGCATCAAGGCGGCGGGCCCCCACCAGAAGGTCGGCGAGCTGTCCGGCGGCAACCAGCAGAAGGTGTTGCTGGCCCGCTGGCTCGCGCTGCATCCCAAGGTGCTGCTGCTGGACGAGCCGACGCGCGGCATCGACGTCGGCGCCAAGGCGGAGGTGCAGGCACTCATCGACGAACTCGCCGACGACGGGCTCGCGGTCCTGCTGATCTCCTCCGACCCCGAGGAACTGATCGAGGGAAGCGACCGCGTGATCGTCCTCAAGGAGGGCGTGGTGGTCCGCGAACTGACCGGCGACGACGTCACCGAGGACGGCCTGATGCGCGCCATCGCGGCCGTTCCCGCGGGAGGACACGATGACTGACCTCGCGCTCGCGCGCGGCTCCCTGGACCGCGCGCGACTGCTGCGCCTGCTGCAGGAGTACGGCGTCTACGCGGGCGTCGTGGTGCTGCTGCTGTTCAACTTCGCCTTCACCCCGTACTTCCTGTCCACGGAGAACTTCCGTACCCAGGCTGTTCAGGTCGCCCCCGTCCTCGTCGTCGCCCTGGGCATGGCGCTGGCGATCGGCACCGAGGGCGTCGACCTGTCGGTGGGTTCGGTGATGGCGCTGTCCACCTCGCTGCTGTCGCTGTACCTCGGCTACGGGCCGTGGTTCGCCGCGCTGATCGCGGTCGTCGGCGGCATCGTGGTCGGCCTGGCGAACGGCGCGCTCATCGCCTTCGTGGGCGTCCAGCCCATCGTCGCCACACTCGCCCTGATGGTCGCGGGACGCGGACTGGCCCTGGTGCTGCTCCCTCAGCTCAAGGACGTGCGCGATCCCGGCATGGCGGCGCTCGGTTCCGGGGACGTGCTGGGCGTGCCGTACCTGGTCCTGATCGCCGCGGCGCTCGCGGTACTGGTCGCGTTCGTGATGCGCCGCACCACCTTCGGACGTCAGGTGCTGGCCATCGGCGACAGCCGTCCGGCGGCCCGGCTCGCCGGACTGCCGGTCAGCAGGGTGCTCGTGGTGGTCTACGTCTGCTCCGGCGCGCTTGCCGCGGTCGCGGGCATCCTCGCCACCGCGCGCCTGACCGCGAGCGACCCCACCTCGCTCGGCACCCTGATGGAACTGTCCGCCATCACCGCCGTGGTCGTCGGCGGCACCCCGCTCAGCGGCGGGCGGGTGCGCATCGGCGGCACCGTCGCGGGCGCCGTACTCATCCAGTTGCTCACCACCACCCTCATCAAGCACGATCTGCCGCCGTCGTGGACCCAGATCGCCCAGGCCATGGTGATCGTCCTCGCCGTCTACGCGGCCCGGGAACGAGGCAGGCGATGACCGCGCACACCGAGGAGGCCGGCGTGCCGGTCCCCACCACCGGCCGGATCCAGGACGATCCCCCGCGCGCGAGCCGCTCCGAACGGCTCAGCGCCCTGGCGCAGCAGCACGGCGCGCTGGTGACCCTGGTGATCGCCATGATCGTGGCGTCACTGAGCTTCGACACGTTCCTGACCGGCGACAACCTGGAGAACATGGCGCTGTCCTCGGCGTTCCTCGCCGTGGTCGCCCTCGGCATGACCTTCGTGATCGTCACCGGCGGGATCGACCTGTCGGTGGGCTCGTTGTTCGCCCTGGGCGGGGTGCTCGCGGCCTGGGGATCGCAGTACGGGACCGTCGTGGCCCTCCTGCTCCCGCTCGCCGTGTGCGGGCTGATCGGACTCGTCAACGGGCTGCTGATCGCACGGGTACGGCTGGCCCCGTTCATCGTCACCCTGGCCGCCATGCTGGGCGCCCGGGGACTCCTTCTGGCGATCACCGACGAGGGCTCGACGACGTATCTGGTCGACAAGGGCTCGTACTTCGCGACCCTGGGCCAGGGCTCGCTGATCGGCATCGGGGTGCCCGTGTGGATCACCGTGGCGCTGTTCGTTCTGGGCGCGATCGTGCTGCGGCGGAGCCGGTTCGGGCAGTACGTGTACGCGGTCGGCGGCAACGAGGACGCCGGGGCGCTGATGGGCGCGCCGGTGGCCCGTACGAAGATCACGGTCTACACGCTGTCCGGGCTGTGCGCCGGGCTCGCCGGCGCGCTCAACGCGGCCTGGCTGGCGTCCGGCGTGACCATCCTCGGCACCGGGATGGAACTGGAGGCGATCTCGGCCGTGGTCATCGGCGGCACCCTGCTGAGCGGCGGTTTCGGTTTCATCAGCGGCTCCCTCGTAGGGGTGCTGCTGCTGAAGGTCATCCAGAACGTCATCAACCAGATCGGCTCGCTGGACTCGGCCTACCAACAGGTCGTCAGCGGCGCCTTCCTGGCCGTGGTGGTGGTCGCGCAGACCTGGCTGGGCCGCCGGCGAAGGGTTCTGTGACCGGTGGAGCTGTCGTCGCCGGCCGGTCGAGGGGACCGGTCGGCGACGACGCAGGACCGCTCGGACGTGCGGCGAGGGCTCGTGCTCCGTGGTGCGGCCCTCGTCCTGCTGTGGCTCCCGAGCGGCCGACATGGCCCTGCGCGCCGACAGGTGACGCAAGGAGAGGGCGGGGACGGGCCCGCAGGGCTGCCCCCGCCGGTGTTTCGGATGGGTTCCCGGGTCAGAGTGTGTGCAGGAACGCCTCGACGATCGCGCCGAACTCCTGGGGCTTCTCCATGTTCAGATAGTGCCCGGCGCCCTCGACGACCACGGAACGGCCGTGCCGGACGGTGTCGGCCAGACGCTGTGCCGCGGTGATGACGTCGGCGGTGTCGAGGGCACCGTTCACGGTGAGGACGGGGACGTCGACCTTGGGCAGGCGGGCCCAGGTGTTGGTGACGCGAACGTGCCGGTCCGGCTCGCCGGGCGTGTGCTTGGCGACGGTGTGCAGGGCCATCTCGCGCAGTCGGCGGGGGATGGCGGGGTCGATGTCGTCGAGCGTGCGGTGCGGGCCGGCGACGTAGCTGAGGAACGCCTTGAGCCAGCCTTCGATGTCACCGGCGGCCAGCGTGCGGGCGGTCTCCGCCTGGATCTCCTGGTGCCAGGGATCGGAGTCCTGGAACTCGCCGGTCGAGGCTCCGGCCACGACGGCGGCGCGGACCAGTTCCGGGTGTTCCAGCAGCATGTCGCTGACGACGACGCCGCCCATCGACACACCCACGAGCACCGCGGGGCCCGCGTCGAGGTGGCGCAGCAGGTCCGCCAGGTCGTCGGCCCAGCGGAACGGGGCGGAGGCGTTGGCGGAGGCGCCGTGGCCGCGGATGTCCGCCGCGATCACCCGGTGGGCGGCGGAGAGGGCCGGTATCACCTCGTCGAAGACGCGGTGGTCGACGAAGCCCGAATGGAGCAAGACCACGAGGTCCCCGGTGCCGGTCTCGCGGTAGGCGAGGTCGCCGTCGGCCGACGCGAAGTGGTTCATGGCCGGGTACTTCAGTTCCGAAGCAGCAGTCATGACAACCAAGGTGTCATCATGTCGTCGGTTTGGCAACCAAGGTGTCATCATGGCCGGGTGAACGACACCGGCAGCCCGCTCCCGCCCGACGAACTCGGCCACCGCCTCGTCGAGGTCTTCGACCTCGTCGGACCGCTCTACCGGCGCGTACTGCGCAAGGTGGAAGAGGGCGAGGCGGTGGAGGGGGCCTCGGTCGGTGTGCGCTCCGTACTGGACCTGCTGCGCAGGCAGGGCGACATGACGGTTCCTCAGATGAGCCGACTCCAGGCGCTGAGCCGGCAGTTCGTGCAGCGGATGGTGAACGACGCGGCGGAGCACGGGTGGGTGGAGAGCGTCCCCAATCCAGCGCACCAGCGGTCGTCGCTGATCCGGATCACCGAGGAGGGCCGGGCGCTCATCACCGTCGTACTCGAACGCGAGCACGCCCTGAACCGCCAGGTCGGCGGCGGCCTCACCGACGCCGAGCTACGGGCCTGCGTGCGGGTGCTGACCGAGATGCTGAGGACGTTCGACCATGTCGACGTGGGGGACCAGGGCGTGACGTCCACTCATGTTCCGCGGAGCTGACGCGCGCTGCACCGGGCGTACCGCCCGCTCGGGCCGTCCTGGAGGCGGCCGTCGGTGACGAGGTGATCCGGCGCGGGGCTGGTGCCGCAACAGGCGACGTTCGCCCCGTCGCGACGCCCGGCACGCACTCACGCCGCACCGGCCGAAAGCCCGAGTGCGCCCGGTACGAGGACTTCCGGCCGGCACGCCAGGAGCACGCACGGGACGCCGCTCCTTCAGGGGCGAACGGTGCCTGCCACGGCACTAGGATCCAGGACATGGCCCTGACCATGAACGACGTGGACCGGTTCGAGGCGTCCAGGCCCCGCCTGGAGGCCGTCGCCTACCGCCTCCTCGGCTCCGCGAGCGAGGCCGAGGACGCCGCGCAGGAGACGTTCCTGCGCTGGCAGGCCGCCGATGTCGATCTCATCGAGGTCCCCGAGGCCTGGCTGACGAAGGTTCTCACCAACCTGTGCCTCAATCAGCTCACTTCGGCCCGGGCGCGGCGTGAGACCTACGTGGGCCAGTGGCTGCCCGAGCCGCTGCTCGCCGGGGACCCGATGCTCGGGCCGGCCGACACCGCCGAGCAGCGCGAGTCGGTCTCGTACGCGGTCCTCGCCGTACTGGAGCGCCTTTCCCCCAACGAGCGGGCGGTGTACGTGCTGCGGGAGGCGTTCGACTACCCGCACCGGGAGATCGCCGAGATCCTCGACGTCAGCGAGGCCGCCAGCCAGCAGATCTTCCACCGCGCCAAGAAGCACGTCGCGGAAGGCAAGGCCCGCACCGAGGTCGACGAGGCCGCCGCCCGGAGGATCATCGACGAGTTCCTCGCGGCCGCCACCAGCGGCCGGACCGAGCTGCTCGTGCGGCTGCTCACCCAGGACGCCGTCGCGGTCGGCGACGGCGGCGGGAAGGTCCCGGCTCGCGCCAAGGCGTTCGAGGGCGCCCTCGCGGTCGCGAAATTCATGCGAGGCCTGTTCAAGCCCAGCCAGGCCAAGCGCACTCTGGCCGGCGGCTCACCCGAGGTCCACGCCGCGACCGCCAACGGCGATCCCGCCATCGTGGCGGTCGTCGACGGCCGGGTCATCGGGGTCATGTGTCTGGAGATCACCGACGAGGGCATCGCCGCGTTCCGCAACCAGGTCAATCCCGACAAGCTCGAACGCGCGACCCGGCGATGGGCGTCCGACGACCACGGCGAACCCCTGCTCCACGCCTTCTGACCTCGATGTGAGGTGCTTCACACCGCGTTCCTGTCAGGAAACGGCGGGCCGCCCGGTTCAAGGGGCGAATCCGCTCAAGACAGGAGCCAGGAAATGCAGCACCGTATCGTCGTGCTCGGAGCCGGATACGCCGGGGCCGTCGCCGCCGGACGCCTCGCCAAGCGGCTGCGCCGCGAAGACGTCGCCATCACTCTCGTGAACGCCGAGCCCGACTTCGTCGAGCGCGTCCGGATGCACCAGCTCGCGGTCGGCCAGAACCTCAGGTCCCGGCCGTTCACGGAGATGTTCGCGGACACCGGCGTCGAACTGAAGCTCGCGAAGGTCACCGGCGTCTACGTCGACCGCAAGAGCGTAGCCGTCACCGATGGGAACGGTGCCGAGGAACTGGAGTACGACACCCTCGTGTACGCCCTCGGCAGCGGCTGGAACGACCAGGGTGTCCCCGGCACCACCGAACACGCCCACGAGATCGCCGCCCGCCCCGGAGCGCTCCGGCTGCGCGAGCGCCTGGCCCGCCTGGACGCCGGACAGCCCGTGGTCGTGGTCGGCGGTGGCCTCACCGGCCTCGAGTTCGCGACCGAGCTCGCCGAAGGCCGACCGGACCTCGACGTGGCCCTCGCGGTCCGCGGCGGTCTCGGTGACTGGCTCTCGCCCAAGGGCCGCCGGCACCTGCGCGAGGTCCTCGCCAGGCTCGGCATCACCGTGCACGAGCACGCAGCCGTCACGGGCGTCGAGGCCGACCGCGTCGCCACCGCCGACGGCACGTCCATCGCGGCCGCGGTCACCGTGTGGACCACCGGCTTCGCCGTTCATCCGATCGCGAGGGCCACCACCCTGGAGGTGACCGACACCGGCCGGATCGTGGTCGACGGGTCCATGCGCTCGGTCTCCCACCCCGACGTGTACGCCGTCGGGGACGCGGCCATGGCGATGGGCTCCGGCGACAAGCCGCTGCGGATGTCGTGCGCCTCGGGCACCCCCATGGCCTGGCAGGCCGCCGACGCCATCGCGGCCCGCCTCACCGGCGGGAAACTCCCGAACGTGCCGCTGCGCTACTTCAACCAGTGCATCTCGCTGGGCCGCAAGGAAGGCCTGATCCAGTACGTCACCGCCGACGACCGGGCCGTCCGGGCGGCCCTCACCGGACGGCTCGCCGCCGTCTACAAGGAACTGGTCTGCAAAGGCGCGGCCTGGGGCGTCGCCAACCCGACGCTCGGGATTCCGAGCCGGCGTCGCCGCGTCGTACGGGAGCCGGACCGGACGGACCCGGCGGTCAAGACCACTGCCTGAGGCGCACGGCGACAGCGGGCGCCCTCGATCTGGAGGCGAGGACGCCCCGACCCGGAGTCGCCGAGGTTCAGATGTGGGCCCGGATCTGCCGTACTGGGTGCCCCAATGCGTCCCCGAGTGCTGTCAGTTCGTCCTCGCCGAACCAGAGGCGTTCGGGGTTCCATATCGCGATCTCGAAGCGGGCGAACCCACAGGGCCAGTCGTACTCCAGGGCGTCCAGAGTGATCGACCCTCCGCAGCACGGGACTTGGATCGCGAGTGTGGTGAAACCGTCGTCGCAGTGGTCCTCAAGTAGGTCTCGCCACCACTCCGTGGCGATGGACGCCCGGCACAAAGGGCAGCCGACGCTCTGCAGATCGCCCCCGCAGTCGACGACGGTCACCACGTCGTGCCACATCACGTCGATCTCCACGTCCGCGCCGTCGACGACCCCGGGAGCCGGCTTCTCCGCGAGCGAGACGGCACGATCGACCGCATCGCGTTCCGGCTGCCACCGCGGATCGGTCGGGATGATCGACAGGACGTCGTCGCTCATGGTTTCCTCCCCTGGTCGGGCACGACGGCGAGCACGGGTAGGCGCAGTTCGAAGAGCGCGCCGCCGGAGGGTGCCCCGCCCGCGGTGAGCGTACCGCCGTGGCGGCGTGCGATGTCCCGGGCGATGGCCAGACCGAGCCCCGCGCCGCCGTCGTCACGGGTGCGTGCGTCGTCCAGGCGTACGAACCGCTGGAAGACCCGTTCGCGTTCGGTGGCCGGTATGCCGTCGCCGTCGTCTGCGACGGTGAGGACGATGCGCTCGCCCTGCCGTCGCACGCGTACGGCTACCGAATTGCGCGCGTGCCGTTGCGCGTTGTCGAGGAGGTTGCCGATCACCCGCGCCAGCTGATGGCGCGATCCGGCTACTTCGCGTCCTTCGTCGGCGTCGGCGTCGGCGACGGCGTCGAAGGATACGGGCGTGCGGTCTGCGGGGCGGCGCTCCACCTCCTCGCGGACCAGCTCGACCAGGTCGACCCGCCCCTGCGCGGGCCGCTGCCCGGCGTCGAG
This sequence comes from Streptomyces sp. NPDC059582, assembly GCF_042735715.1. Taxonomy (NCBI): domain Bacteria; kingdom Bacillati; phylum Actinomycetota; class Actinomycetes; order Kitasatosporales; family Streptomycetaceae; genus Streptomyces; species Streptomyces sp. NPDC059582. The sequence goes on along the minus strand of NZ_JBHWCC010000030.1, from coordinate 16,430 downwards.
CCGGGCGAGCAGCAGCAGATCGGCCGCGAGGTGCTGCAGCCGCTCGGTGTCCTTGACCGCACCGGGTACGTCCAGCAGATGCGGGTGGGCCGAGCCGACTTCGAGTTGGGTGCGCAACGAGGCGATGGGGCTGCGCAGTTCGTGGGAGGCGTCGGCGACGAAGCGGCGCTGGCGGTCGACGGCGGCCTCCAGCGCGGTCAGCGTCTCGTTGGTGGTGTGTGCCAGGCGGGCCACCTCGTCGTGGGAGGCGGGTTCCGGCACACGGCGGGAGAGATCCTCGGATGCGGTGATCGCCGCCATTTCCCTCCGGATGCCCTCCACCGGGGCCAGCGCGCGCCGCGTCACGAGCCAGGTGACCCCGCCGACGACCAGCAGCACGAGGGGCAGTCCCGCCAGCATCGCCGTCCCGGTGCTGCGGACGGCGCTCTCGCGGGCCGCCAGTGAGGCGCCCGCGTGGACGAGCACGGTTCGGCCGCCGAGATCGGTGGCCTTGACGGTGGCGAACCGGTACGGGGCGCTGCGTCCGTCGACCACCGCCCGCCCGGAGCCCTCCTGGACGGTGTCGCCGATGGTGCCGATGGCCGGGTCGTCGGTGGGGGGCGTCGCGCCGTCGTCGGAGCCGTGACCGCCCGATCCGCTCCCGTTCGAACCGTGGTCGTCCGAGCCGGCGTCGTCTGATCCGTGGGAGTCCGAGCCGCCGTCGTCCGGTCCGCTGTCGTCGCTCACGCGGTCCCTGTTCCCGCCTTTGCCACGCCCGCTGCCGTGGTCGTCGGCCGTCGTGCCGCTGCGGTCGGCCACGGGGGTGGGCCGCGTGGACGGAAGCGCGGTGGCGGACGTGGACCGGGAGGGGATCGGAGTGGCCGGGGTCGCGGGAGCACGCGGCACGCGCACCGAACTCACCCCGGTCCCGCTGATGCTCTGCAGCCCTCGGCCCACCGCCAGCAGCCTGCCGTTCTCGTCCGTCACCTGCACCGGAACCCCCTCCCGCACCCCCTCGGGCAGGGGCAGCCGGGTGCCGCCACCGGGCCAGGTGGCGACACCGAGGGCGATTCTGCGGGCCGTGTCGTTGGCCTGGTTCTGCGCCTGCTGGGTGAGGCTGGCGTGCAGCGACATCAGCACCGCGAGCCCGGCGGCCACCAGCGCGACGCCGACCACGGCTGTCGCCCCCAGGACCATCGTGGCCTTCACGGAGCCCGGCAGCCGCCGCCTCACGGCGCCACCATCCGGTACCCGGCGCCGCGCACGGTCTGGATCGTGTCCGTGCCGAGCTTTCGGCGCAGCGCGCTGACGTAGACCTCGACGATGTTCGGGTCGCCGTCGTAGGCGAAGTCCCAGACGTGCTCGAGGATCTCGGGCTTGCCGACCACCTGACCGGCCCGTGTCGCGAGCTGTTCCAGCACGGCGAACTCCTTCGCGGTGAGCGTGACTTCCGTCTCGTCCCGGCACACCCGGCGGGCTGCCGTGTCGACGACGAGCCCTCCGACGCGCAGTACCGGCGACGCGCCCGCTGTGCCGCGGCGGCGCAGCAGCGCCTTCACTCGGGCCACCAGCACGACGTAGGAGAACGGTTTCGTCAGGTGTCGTCGGCCCCGGTGTCCAGGCCCTCCGCCTCGTCGTACTCGCCGTCCTTGGCCGTGAGCATCAGGATCGGCATGTCGTGGCCCGCGGCGCGCAGGGCAGCGCAGACGCGGTAGCCGTTGAGACCCGGCAGCATGATGTCGAGCAGCACCAGGTCGTGGACGCCCTCGGCGGCCCGGTGGAGCCCCTCGTTCCCGTCGTGGACGACGTCCACGGCGAAGCCCTCGGCCCGCAGGCCCTTCGCCAACGAGAGCGCGAGCCGCTTCTCGTCCTCCACGATCAACAGGCGCATGTGCCCAGCCTCCCAAACGGAACCTGAAGGAATCTTCAGGTGGCTTCAGGTCCCCTTCAGCTTCCCCCGGGCACATTGGCGTCACCGAACAGTCAGGACACAGACCCGACACAGGCCGGGCAACTGCCGGGCCGGGGAGGCTCATCATGAAGCGCACCGCAGCCATCGCCACCGCTTTCGGAGCCGCCGTCATCATAGGCGGCGGGAGTTACTCGGCGCTCGCCACGAGCGGCAGCGACCGGCACAGCGGCGGCCGTGAGGATCGGCCGGCGGTGACGGCGTCGCCCTCGCCGTCGGGATCATCGGTGACGGCGCCGCCTTCGCCGTCGGGGTCGTCGGTCACGGCCGCCCAGGCGGCGGCCGCCGCACGGAAGACGTACCCGGGCACGGTCGTCAAGGTCGACCTCGACGCCGACCACCCGGGCTACTGGGAGGTGTACGTCGTCGGCGCCGACCACGTCCGCCGCGAACTCCGGGTCGACGCCCGCACGGGCGCCGTCACCGTGGACCGGCGCGGCGGTGACGACCTCGCGGGTGACGATCGCCGTGGGCACGCCGGGGGAGACGACCGCGGTCGCGGAACCCGCGGGCAGGACGACCGGCCGGGGGACCACCACGGTGGTGCCACGGGCGTCGGTGACGACCTCCCGGGTGACGACCACGGCGTGCACGCCGACGGCGACGACCATGGCGGTGACGACCACGTCGGTGACGGCAAGGGCCGAGGTCGTGACCGGGGCCGTGACGGTCACGGCGGCGACGATCGCTGACGGGACGCGACGGCCGCTGACGGCCCGCGGCGGAGCGGGCGGGACGGGCCGCGCCTGTCTCCGGGTGCGGTCCGTCGGTGGCCGGTCCGGTAGGGCGTCGGAGCCGGCCGGCGGTCTCAGGCATCCCGCACGGACGCACCAGGCTCCTGGTCGCGTCGCGGCCAGGACGTACCGAGGTCCCGGCGCATGGCCACCTGCGCTTCCTCGGTCGCAGCGAGATAGTCGCGAGTCTGGCGGCGGAAATCCGGGTCCCGCGTGGTGACGCCCGTCGAGACGAGGTCACGGAGGTCACGGATCTTCCAGAAGGCCTGATTGGTCGGATCCATCACCTCCCATGGAGCGATCAACGCAAGCTCGTAGCGCAGCGGATACACCTTGCTGGACACGAACACCTCATGGGCCGCCCTCCGTGCTTCCTCTGCCGGGTGATCGTCGCGCGCTATCTCGTGCAGCCGGGTGTACGCGTCCGACAGTGCTCCCATGAACGCCGCGTACGCCTGCCGACGTGTGTCCTGGTTGAGCGCCGCACGGTCACGGCGCCAGCGAAGTCGGTCGGCGAGAAGTGTGGAACCGACGCCGATCGCGGCGCCGGTCAGTGTGTTCATCGGGGCCAACCAGTCCATGGACGGGACCTTATGGGGAGGCCGCTCGGCGCCGGAAGCCACCAGCCCCAGCGACGCGCTCGACCGACCGGCTGAAGTACCCGGTCCTGCTTCGGCACAGGCCGGGCCAACCCGCTCCACATCCGGACGGTGCCGTCGCCTTGTCGAGCCAGGTCCGATCCGGAAGAGGATCGGCCGCTTCTAAGCCCCGCGATATTCAGTACAGGCAGGTGGGTTGTAGGAATGGATCCACACAGAAAATCTACGCGCAAGTGCATGGACGAACGGGCGAGGGGCACACGGTTGCTCGGAGGTTGATAACTATGGTTCCCCTGCTTCTCGTTCTTCTGCTCGCGGTAATTCTGTTCGGCGCCGGTTTCGCGGTCAAGATTCTCTGGTGGGTCGCGATCGCCGTACTGGTGCTGTGGCTGGTCGGGTTCGTCGCCCGCCCGAGGGGCGGTACCGGTCGTTGGTACCACTGGTAGCGGAACCCTCGGCGAGATATCCGGCACTCTGGGCCCACCCCTCTACCGGGGTGGGTCCCGCCGTCGTATCCACGGGAAAACGGAATGCGTCGCCGGACTCCTTTTCTCTCGTCGGGCCCGATGATTTTGCTGCTTTCGGGTACGCGAGGGTTAACCGGGGTGGTGCCGTGACGCAGTCGGGAATCGGTTGCCTCCACCGATCGGCGGCCACCCCGGCCTGCAATCGGATGGGCGGCAACGCGGGACAGCGTCGAGGCCGGGCCCGCGGTTACGAGAGCAGGAGGGGCAGGCTGGCGGTCAGGCGTTTGCCGACACTCTCTTGGCGTGCGGTGAACTTCTCGACGACGGCCATGACGATCTCCAGGCCGTGCTGGCCGATCCGCCCAGGGTCCGCCGCGCGGGCGGCGGGAAGTACCGGGTCGCTGTCCCAGACTTCGATCTCCACCACGGCGTCCACCAGACGCAGACAGAGCAGGGCGGGGCCGTGCGCGTACTTGTAGGCGTTGGTGACGAGTTCGCTGACCACGAGCTGCGCCAGGTCCATGGCCCGCGCGGTGACCGGCATGCCGTGCTCGGTCTGCAGCCGGGTGAGAAAGCCGACCGTGAGCCGGCGTGCTTCGGCGATCGAGCTGCTGTCGTTCTCGAGGGCCGCGGTGAATTCGACAGGGTCGGGACCCGCTCCGGAAGAACCCTCCATGACCCTGTCGGGGTCCATCCACACCACTGCCCCTCCGTGTTGCCCCAGCGCACCGATACCCCTGCAGCGCCCTTCCACACTCTCGCACAGACTTTCAGTGCAAAGGCCAGTGACAGGCGTCAGTCCTAGGATGGCTGGGCAGTGACAGACAAGCACCGACGAGACCGTAACCGAGGGCGGCAGAGGCAGAACTGTGGCAGATATCCCGAACACGACGGGGCACGGTGGGCTGTCGGTCGACCGCCACACCACCGACGGCATCACGGTCGTCACCCCGCACGGCGAGGTGGACTTCCAGGCCGTCCCCGCTCTCCAGGCCGCCCTGCCCCCGACCGCCCCGGTGACCCGACCGCGCATCGTGATCGACCTCAGCGACGTCACCTTCATGGACTCCAGCGGCATCAACGTCCTCATCACCGCGCACCGGACCCTCCCCGAGCAGGGCTGGCTGCGCCTGGCGGCCGCCCGGACCGCCGTCCTGCGCACCCTCGAACTCGTGGGCCTCGACGCCATCATGACGGTCTACCCCACCGTCGACGACGCCCTCACCGATCCGGCGGACAGCGACACCCCACCTCCCGGCACGGCGTGACCGCACGATGACGCCCGCCGAGCCGTCGGACGGCGTCACGAATACCAACGCGAATTCCCGGCCGCAGCGCGGGACACAGGTCTGACACCCGCCGCGTCGCCGCCGAACGTGAGGTTGAACAGCGGACAGCCAGTTGATCAGCGCTGCCACAGGAAGGAGCCCTCACCGCACGGCGCGCAGGCGAAGGCGTATCCGCAGCCGCCTCCGCCGAAGTTGATCGCCGTCCGGTGGTCGCGACCCTCCTCGAGCTGGGCGACGAAGCTCATCGGCTGAGTGCACGTCGGGCATGCCGGGGTCTCGTCGTGCTGCAGCCATGACGGGACGCCGCCCAGCCGGCCGAGGACATCCTCCAAGGGACGGCCGTGAGCCTGGGCCCAGTGGCTGCGTGCCTCGTGGTACGACGCCATGTCGATGGCCGTGCGGTCGATGCCGCAGGTCTCCGGCAGCAGGGTCTCGCCTTCCGTCGGTACCGGGGCCGCCGTGAGTCCGGCGCGGGGGAACAACAGCGCCAGGTTGCCGCCCGCGGACGGGTCCCACTCGTCGCACAGCCCTGGATCGTTCTGGCACATGAAGACCGACAGGACACCCTCGGTCGGCAGTGCAGGTCCGGCTTCCCGGCCGCCGGGGTCGGTTCCCCACAGCTGCGCGAGGAACTGCATCGGCCCCGAGCACGCGGCGCACAGCGGCCAACTGAACCCGGCAGGTACCAGCGGCACGCCGCCTGTACGTGTCACCGGTGCCCGCTCATCGACCGGACCGGCGTACGTCATCAAGGTGGTGGTCATGACCGGGAAGCCTAGATCAGCCTTGCGACAGTCTCTTGGGCCCGACTGTCAGGAGGACGCCGCTGCGCTGCTGTCCCCAACGAACCTCGACTGTTCCTCCCTGCGCTCAGCGCATGTGCCCCGGATGACCTGCTACCGCGACCAGGCCCACATGTCCGTCTTCCCGGTTCGCCTGCCGCCCTTCGGGTTGATGGCTACGTTCGTGCGTGGCGGGCCGGAAGGCCCATGGGGTTGGGGAAGGGGATGACGCCGGAAGCCAGGATCTGATCGGTCGGCCGGCTGAGCAGGCGAAGGGCCTGGGCGGCTTCGGTCCGGGTCAGGGCGCGGTAGGGCCGGACGGCGAGGTCATCGGTGCGGGCCTCGATGTGGGCACGCAGGGCGCGTCCCGCGGCGGTGGGGTGCGCGTCGTCCTCCAGCAGTCCCCGTCCGACGAGGCGGTCCACGGCCGCCTGCCAGTCGTCCTCGGACCAGCCGCGGTTGTCCCTCAGCGTCGCCGCGGGCACGTTCTCGCTCACGGCGAACAGGACGTGGGCCTCGCAGCCGTCCAGTCCCTCGGCGGTCAGCACGGCGACGTGGCCGTCACCGCGGTGCTCGCGCAGTGCCGTGGCGGCCTGCCAGAGGGCGGTGACGGGGTCTTCGGGCGTGGGCAGGCCGCGGTTGGCGGCGAACAGGGGTCGCCCCGCGCCGTCCGCGGCGGCGACGGTCCGCTCCAGCAACGGGACGAGGTCTGCCGTCACCCGCGCCGTCGCCGGCGCCACTCGGCGCAGTGCCGCGGTGGCCGCTTCGGCGCGGGCGCGGAGCACGGCCTCGGGTGAGGCGAATTCCCATGCGTCGGGGATGGCACGTCGCACCATGGAGGGGTGGAAGTTGAAGAAAGCCGCCTCCACCACACCTGCCGTGACCGCTCCCAGCGGCGCGGCGCGGCCCGCGAAGTAGCCCATCCAAAAGCCGCGCAAGCCGACCAGACGGTTGGCCTCGCGGCTTTCAGCGGCGAAGTACGTGACCGCGTGTATGGGTTCCAGGACCTGCCAGAGCGTTCGGGCGATTGCCGTGTCCACGTGCGTCAGTCTCCCAGACGGCCCGGCATCGGGGTGGCAGTCGGCGCCGTGTATCCGGACGGGCCGGCGGCCGGTACTGAAACCGAGTTCGACGGTCCGTTCCCGCACCTGGGGCCGGGCAAGACGGCGGACCCCGACCAGGTGCCGTCGGATTTCGTACGAGGAACAGTTCGGCGGACTGGCCTGCCTGCCAGCGGAACGTCGCGTGGGATGACATGGTTTGGAGGCCGCAGTCACGAGAGGACTACGGTCGGTGTCGACACGGCGGCACCGTCACATGGCACAAAAGGATCGAACTGATGGCAACAGGCATCGTGAAGTGGTTCAACGCGGAGAAGGGCTTTGGTTTCATCCAGCAGGATGACGGCGGCCCGGACGTCTTCGTCCACTTCTCCGCCATTCAGACCACCGGCTTCAAGGAGCTGGCAGAGGGCGCCAAGGTCGAGTACGACGTCACCCAAGGACCCAAGGGGCCGCAGGCGGAGCGGGTCGTCAACCTGTAGGGCGTCGCGTGGTGGGCGGGGGGCGCGGCGGGGACCCCGGGCCCCAGCCCCCCCCGGGGGGGGGCGGCGGGTCCCGCCCCCCCGGGG
>NZ_JBHWCC010000030.1:0-8971 GCF_042735715.1 Streptomyces sp. NPDC059582 | reverse complement strand
CCGCTGACCCAGGCCACCACGTGTGAGGGCGGGCGGTACCGGCCGACGGGGGCTTGTTACCTTCTTGATGGACCTTCGCAGGCGGCGGTCTTGACTTGGAGGGTTCTGATGGAGGATGCTGCGCCGCTGGATCTGGTCGGGGTGGACTCGGAGGCGGAGAAGGCCTATCGCCACCTGCTGGCGTGCGGTGGCGGGACCGTCGACGACGTGATGGCGGCGCTCGGAGTGACGTACCCCGAGGGGCTGGCGCTGCTCGAACGTTTGCACCGTTTCGGGCTGGTCAGTCGTCGCACATCGGGGGAGTACCTCACCGTGGACCCCCGGCACGCGCTGCGGTCGCTGGTCGAGTCACGCGAACGGCAACTGGCCTCCGTGCGCGACGCGGCGGGCTCGCTCGGCGCGATCTTCGACACCGCGAAGCGGACCAGCAACGGCGGCCACGGGACCCTTGTGATCAGCGGGCCGGAGGCGGTCGGCGACCGCTACTACCGGTTGAAGCAGGCCGCGCGCGCCGAGATCTGCTCCTTGGACCGCCCTCCGTTCCTGCTGGCCCCCAACGGTCCGCTCGACGAGGCGGCGGTGGGACGCGGCGTCCGGGTGCGCGCCGTCTACGCGGCGGCCAGTTTCGTCGGGGACGGCAGTTGGCAGGAACTGGGCAGCCTGGTGTCGCGTGGAGAGGAGGCGAGGATCACGCCGACGCTGCCGATCAAGCTCGCCATGGCCGACCGGTCGGCCGCGATGGTGTCCCTGAGTCTGTCCGACGGGAACACAGACTGCCTCTACACCGAGGCGCCCCCACTGCTGGAGGCACTGGGGGAACTCTTCGAGCGCTACTGGGCGGCCGCGTCCCCGCTGGCGGGCATGCCGGGGCCCGGTGAGCAGGTGCCGCTACCGTCCCGTCCCCTGGACGAGGACCGCAAACCCACGGACGAGGAACGGAATCTCCTCGCGTTGTTCGCGGCTGGAGTCAAGGACGAGGCGATCGCCCGCCAGTTCGGGATCTCGTCAAGGACGCTGCGCAGGCGAATTCAGGATCTTTACGCGGAACTGGGGACCACCAGCCGTTTCGGCGCGGGCGTTGCCGCGGCGCGCCGCAACTGGGTCTGAGGGCCCTGGTGGCTTCTTCGTGCCGCATCCCGGCGCATGATGCGTCGGCCAAGCCGACAGGCCTCTAGCCCCGGGCTTTCACGAGGGGCGCTGTCCGGTAGGTGGTCGAGAACGTAGAAAGTGCCTCTGAGCTGCAACGACAGGACGAGCTGAGGGTCCTGTGCGGGGTAGCGGCAGAGGCACTTACGAGGTGAAGAACAGTTACGGGTCGCGTCCGTGATGTCAGTTATGTCCGCGATATCTGCGTGTCCGCGTCGCGAGTGGCGGTCGTGGGGTGGTCATCAACCGCTTGGCGTTCTGAGCCGGTGGCTACGGATGGGCCTTCTCGGCGTGGACGGTCAAGGCAGGATCTCGACGTAGCCGTCGGTTCCGTGCACGCGGATCCGCTGCCCGTCCCGGATCAGCCGGGTGGCGTGTTCCACACCCACGACGGCCGGCAAGCCGTACTCCCGGGCGATCACCGCGCCATGGGTCATCAGGCCGCCCACCTCCGTCACCAGGCCCGCGACCGCGACGAACAGCGGCGACCAGCTGGGGTCCGTGAAGGTCGTGACCAGGATGTCGCCCGCTTCGAGATCGGCCTCCGCCAGGTCGAGGATGACGCGGGCCCGTCCTTCGATGGTCCCGGCGGAAACCGGTAGGCCGACCAGGGCGCCGGTCGGCACGTCGTCGCGCCGGTACGCCCCGGTGACGGCCTCACCGTCCGACGTGAGCACCCGGGGCGGTGTGAGTGCGTGGTACGACCGGAACGCGTCCTTGCGCTGCTGGATGAGCTGGTCGTCCACCCGGTGCGAACGCACGACGTCGTGGAGTTCCTGGAACGTGAGGTAGAAAGCGTCCTCCCTCTCAGGAAGCACGCCTGCCCGCACAAGGCGCTCGGCCTCCGCCAGCAAGGCCTGCTTGTAGACCAGATAGCGGCTGATGATGCCGTACTTCGGGTACTCCCGGTACCCGATGAAGGTGCGGACCCGGTCGATCATCCGCTTGGTCTCGTCGGCTTTCCGCTCCCCGTCCGGCAGGGCCCGCAGGCGTGACAGCACGTCCTGTTCCTTCTTCCGCGCCTTCTGCCGCCCCTGCTCGAAGCGCCGCTCGGCGGCGCCCGGCTCGAAGTTCCTGACGTTGTCGAGGATCACGGGCACGAGCGTGGTGGGGCGCTCGCGCCAACGTGGCCTCGTGATGTCGATCTCGCCGACGCAGCGCATGCCGTACCGGTCGAGGTAGGTCTCGATGGCGTCACGTGCTTCGGTCCCGCCCGCGAGCTTCGCCAGCTCGTCCAGGAAGGCGCCGTCCTCGCCGTACTCGACTCCCTGCAGGAACGCCACCACCTCCGGCCGCGGGCGGATCACGTCCGCGACGTCGAGCAGCTCCAGTCCCATCTCGGACGTGATGTTGTCGGGGGCGGACAGCGTGAGCGTGTCAGCCGCGTTCTTCTCGCCCAGCCACTCCCGCAGGCTGTCGTTGAGCCACCACGTGGCCTCCATCCCCGCCATGATCGCCTGCATGCTCAGCGGATCGCTGAGGACTCGCTTGTGCTCCTCGAAGGCCTCCAGCAGGAAGTCGAACAAGGCCGGCCCGGTCTTCGACCGGATGTCGCGTTCCAGGGCGGCGACGGACGCCTGGCTGCGCTCGATCAGCTCGGTGACGACGGCCGGATCGGTCTCGATCGGGGCGGCCGCAGCGCGTACCGGTGGCCCGCCGGGACCGGTATCGGGGAGCGACGGGACGAAATCGTCGCGGTCCAGGACGGTCTCCAGAGCGTCCCTGACCAGCGGATCGCCCCTCCCCATGACGTCCAGGAGGCCGGCGCGGCTCGCGGGCGAAGCCAGGCGCCGGGCGACGTCGACGAACAGCCTCCCGCCGGCCGCGTGCATCGGCACCATGGCCGTCAGCTGCCACATGGAGAGCCCCAGGGGCTTCATGGGGTCGGTCATCATCTGCTGATGGCCGACGGAGACGTAGACGTGACGCTCCTGGTCGTCGGTCTCGGGGATGGGGAACAGTGTCGTGATCGGCCGGCTCTGGACGATCCGGAAGTCATCATCGACCAGGCACCATTCGATGTCCTGCGGGCGGCCGAAGTGCTCTTCGATCCGCCGTCCGAGCTGCACGAGCCGGACGACCTGCGCATCCGTCAGCGCCGGCTGCTCCTGCCGTGGCGAGTCGATCGCCACTTCCTGCGTACCGCCGTCCGCGAGGGCGTGAACGGCACGCTTTTTGACGGCGATCGTCTTGGCGACGACTGCGCCGTGTCGCACCTTGAAGACGTCCGGGTTCACCAGGCCGGAGACCAGGGCCTCGCCGAGGCCGAAGCCGGCGTCCACGGTGGCGACCGTCCGGTTGCCCGTGACGGGGTCGGCCGTGAACAGGATGCCGGCCGCATGCGGGAAGACCATCTGCTGCACGACCACGGCCATGTGGACCGTACGGTGGTCGATGCCGTTGCGCTGGCGGTAGGTCACGGCCCGCTCGGTGAACAGCGAGGCCCAGCACCGGCTGACGTGCTGGAGGATCGCCGTCGGCCCCACGACGTTCAGGTACGTGTCCTGCTGGCCGGCGAAGGAGGCCGTCGGAAGGTCCTCCGCCGTCGCGCTGGATCGGACGGCGTAGGCGGCTCGCCCGCCGAGCCGGGCGAGCGCGTGGGTGATCGCTGCCGCGAGATCGCCCGGGATGGCGATTCCCTCGATGGTCCGGCGAATCTGCGCGCTGAGCGTGCGGATCGCCTCCCGGTCGTCCGGGTTCGAGCGAGACAGCTGCTCGAGCCGATCCTCGATCGACGGCGCTTCCGCCATGATCCGCCGGAAGGCGTCCGTCGTCACGCAGAAGCCGCTCGGCACGCGGATGCCTTCGATCCGCGACAGCCCACCCAGGTGCGCGCCCTTGCCGCCGACGACCGCGACCCGCGTCTCGTCCACCTCATGAAGATCCAACACATACTGCTCGATCACTGCGATACCTCCGAGGCAGCCGTGTGCCGTCGCCCCGCGCCGGCCACGCGAATCACCGGCGCCTCCCATGCTGTCCACTCTGTCGCACCTCTTGGCGGGCACGTCCTCATCTCTGGTCGCCTTCCCCCTGACGAGTCGGTCGGGGCGCACCTGCGCGCTTCCGCCCTGAGCGCCCGCGACCGCACTGCCCGTCCCACTACCGGTTCGACGTCACCGCGTCCCCCATACGTCGACAACACACGCACGTCGTGCCCTCAATTCCGCAGGTTGTGGCATTGGCCGACGATTCTGTGCCACCACCCGGGCCTTGCCGCAAGCCCCCCAGTGCGCTATACCTTAGGAGCGGCAAGGAGAGAGCTCTCCTTGCCTTTGCCTTTGCCTTCTGTCGGCCAGGGGAACCGACAAGCCTCTCGCGAAGCGGTGACGCGCCGCGTACGGCTACGCGTGCTCCTGTGGCACGGGCGCCGGACGCTGATCCGCACCGCCCCCCGACGACACCCGCCACTGGCGACCCGAGCGGCTCCGGTTCCGGCTCTTCTCCGCCGCGGTACAGCTCGTACCCACCGGCCGCCGCCACTCGCTCCGCTTCACCACCGGACGACCCACCGAGCCCCCACCGGCGAACCGACCCGGACTCATGATTGATCGGGGCTGGATAAACGACATTGACGGGGCATCAATTCTCCGGGACAAAGCGCGGGCCCTGAAGGGGCGGAGTGACGTTCTCACGGCCGACGGTTACGGGTGCCGGCCGTCCGCTTTTCGCGGTACGCCTCAGGACGGCTCGGGCGTGTGCCAATGGGGAATTTCCTCGATTGAAGTGCCGCCTGTCCACTTGAGGACATTGGCACCCAAGGGACATGACCTCTTCTTTACAGCGAGGCAGATGAATGGCTGACTACGAACACCTTTCGCACGTCTAGCTCTTGAGGTCCCCTTGCGTATACCTTCGTCGCCCAGACGCGGGCTGCCAGTCGCGGTCGCCGTCCTCGTGGCGCTGACGACCATCGGACCGGCCGCGTCAGCCGAGTCCCCCACGTCGCCCACCTCACCTGCCGCATCCGCCGCCGGAAGCCCGGAGGTCACGGGGACCGTCACGCTGATCACCGGTGACAAGGTCGCGGTGTCCGTCAGCAACGGCCGTACCACCGCGACGGTGTCCGATCCGCAGGGCAGGCCGAGCGGCGCCCATGTCATGTCGGTCGGCCCCGACACCTACGTGTACCCCGACGCGGCGCTGCCCTACATCGCTTCAGGCACGCTCGACGAGCGACTGTTCAACGTCAGCGAACTGCTCGAGGACGGCTACGACGACAGCCACAGCGACCGGTTGCCGCTGATCGTCACCTACACCGATGCCGCTGCCCGCGCCCGCAGCGCGAAGACTCCGGACGGCGCGCGCAAGACCCTGACGCTCAGCAGCATCCAGGGGGCCGCGATATCCGCCGAGCACGCGCGGGTGACGGACTTCTGGACCTCCCTCACCGGCGCCGCCGCCGAGGAGGTGGCGGGGAAGCGGCCCTCCGGGCGGCTGACGGGCGGGATCGCCAAGGTGTGGCTGGACGGCAAGGCCAAGGCGACGCTGTCCGACACCACCGCGCAGATCGGCGCGCCCGAGGTCTGGGAGAGCGGGGACACCGGGCAGGGCGTGGACGTCGCCGTGCTGGACACCGGCATCGACGCCGCGCACCCCGACTTCGCCGGCCGCATCGCCGAGACGAAGAGCTTCGTGCCCGACCAGGACGTCACCGACCGGCACGGCCACGGCACTCACGTCGCCTCGACGGTCGCGGGTACGGGCGCAGCGTCCGACGGCAAGGAGAAGGGCGTCGCCCCCGGGGCCTCGCTGCACATCGGCAAGGTCCTGAACAACATCGGCGAGGGCCAGGACTCCTGGATCCTGGCGGGCATGGAGTGGGCCGCCCGCGACCAGCACGCGAAGATCGTCAGCATGAGCCTGGGCAGCGGACCCACGGACGGCACCGACCCCCTGAGCCAGGCCGTGAACGAGCTCAGCAAGGAGACCGGGGCGCTGTTCGTCATCGCGGCCGGCAACTCCGGCCCGGAGACGTACACCGTGAGCGCCCCCGGTGCCGCGGACGCCGCGCTGACGGTCGGCGCGGTGGAGGGCCCGGGCAAGGGCGTGGACCAGCTGGCGGACTTCTCCAGCCGCGGCCCCCGCAAGGGTGACAACGCCATCAAGCCCGATCTGACCGCCCCGGGCGTGAACGTGCTGGCGGCGCGTTCGCAGTACGCGCCGGAGGGCGAGGGCGCCTACCAGACGATGAGCGGCACCTCCATGGCCACCCCCCACGTCGCAGGCGCCGCCGCGCTGCTGGCCGCCGAGCACCCGGACTGGACGGGGCAGCAGCTCAAGGACGCCCTGGTCGGCACTGTCTCGAACGGCGACAGGTACAGCCCCTTCCTGGCCGGCAACGGGCGGCTCGACGTCGCCGCCGCGGTGAAGGCCACGCTGGTCGCCTCCGGGAACGCGTTCGCGCAGGCCCACTACCCGTACACGCCGGGCCAGAGCGTCCGCAACGACGTGACGTACACCAACACCGGCGCCGAGCCGGTCACCCTGGACCTGTCCATACCCGCGGGCCTGCTGCCCGAGGGGCTGCTGACCCTCACCGACACACGGCTGACCGTGCCCGCGCACGGCACCGCCACCGTCGGTGTGATCAGCCACCTCGACCTGGCGGAGGAGAACGCCGCCTACTCCGGCCGTCTCATGGCCACCGGCGCTGACGGCACGATCCTCGCCCGCACGCCGGTCGGCGTGAACAAGGAGGGCCAGCGGGTCACGCTGACGGTCAAGGCCAAGGACCGTCGCGGGGCCGCCCTGCCTGGCACCCTCGTCCTGAAGGACGTCGAGCGCAACACCACGCCCAAGTTCTACGAGATCGACGCTTCGGGCCGCATGACCGTGCGCGTGTCCCCGGGCACCTACGCGGGGTGGATGTACGCCGACGTACCGGGCATCGACGGCACGCACACGCTGGGCTCCGCAGTGTTCACCGCGCCGCAGATCGACCTCGGCACCGACCGCACCGTCACCTTCGACGCCGCGAAACTGCGCAAGGTGGCCGCCTTCACCCCGCAGGCGACCGCCAACCAGTTCATGCGGCTGGACCAGTACCGGACCAACAGCGGGCTGTTCCCGTACCTGGACAGCTACATGCCCGACTACTGGCGGTACGACAGCCTCTGGGTGACCCCGACGCCGAAGGTCACGAAGGGCACGTACGTCTTCGCCACCCGCTGGCGGCAGGTCGAGCCCCCGCTGACGTTCTCCACCGGCTCGCGGACCTACGACGACGTCGTCGTGCAGAGCCTGTCCCCCAAGCTGCCGGAAGGCAGGGGAAGTTACCGGGCCGTCTGGGCCGGTGACGGTTCGGCCGCGGACTTCCGCAAGGTGAAGGTGCGCGGTCAGGTGGCGGTCGTCCGCCGCAGTGACACCGTGTCCGCCCCGGAGCAGGCCGCGGCGGCGGCGAAGGCCGGCGCCAGGCAGCTGCTGACCCTGAACGACGGCTACGGGAAGCTGGACCCCTGGGCGCACGAGCCCGAGCCCGCCCCGCTGCCGGTGGCCTCGCTCGGCACCGACGACAGCGCACGGCTGCGCGGCCAGCTCCGCAGGACCGGCACGACGACGCTGAAGGTGGTCTCGCACCCGTATCCGCGCTACGTCTACGACCTGGTCCGCCACCACGACGGGGCCGTCCCCCGGGATCCGTCCTACCGGCCCCGCCCGGGCGAACTGGCGCGGATCGACGAGTCGTTCCGCAACACCGAGCAGGGTCAGGCCCTCGCGTACCGCGAGGACCTGAACGTCCTGTGGCCGGCGTCCCTGGGAGCCCAGCCGACGCCGGTCGCGGCCCAGGGCACGCTGACGTCGTGGGTGACGGCGGGCGTCGACTGGGTGTCCTCCGCCTTCATGCGTGACCTCTCCGAGGGAGGCGCGGCGCGCTCGTACAAGCCGCGCAGCACCACCGAGGAGACCTGGTTCGCCCCGATCCAGCACCCGCGGCTGCTGGACGACGGCGTCAACTGGCACTCGCCCTTCCGGACCGGCGACATCATCAACACGTCGCTGCTGCTCGCCTGGGGGGACTCCGACCGTCACGAGGGCACGGCCTGGATCGACGGCGGAACGACGAAGCTCTCGCTCTACCAGGGCGACCAGCTGCTCGCCGAGGACACCGACGAGCACATCCTGTCCGCGGAGGGGCTGTCACCGGACCCGCTGCCCTACCGGATCGTGGTGGAGGGCAAGCGGAACGTGTCGAACCGCCCGTACTCGACCCGTACGCGCACCGAGTGGGGGTTCACCTCCAGCACGAACACGAAGGACTACACGGCCATCACGCCTCTGCCGCTGGTGCAGCTCGACTACGCGGTGGCCACCGACCTGTCCGGCCGGGCAGGCAGGCGGTCAGCGGTGTCCGTCACGCCCTCGCACCTGGAGGGCGCGACCGGCTCCGGCACGATCCGCACGGTGACCCTGGACGTCTCCTACGACGACGGCGTCACCTGGCACCGGACCACGCTGCGCCACAAGGGCGCGGACTGGACGGCGTCGCTGAACGCGCCGCTCAAGTCCCGGTTCGCGAGCCTGCGCACGACGGCGAAGGACGCCAAGGGCAACAGCGTGAGCCAGACCCTGATCCGCGCCTTCGGCCTCAAGTAGGTCCGTCGGCCCCGGCAACCGGGAACCCATCGCGGTGGCGCCCGTTGCCGGGGCACAAGGACGCTGTTCGTCCTGGGCGCTGTTGAGGCGCCCAGGACAGTCGTGGGGGCCCCCCCCCCCCCTGGGCGGGGCCCCCCGGCGGGGCGGGTGTGAGCCCCCCGGGGGAGGCACCCGGACCGGGTTTGTGGCCCCCGGGCCCGGGGGGGGGTTGGACTTGCAGAAGAATCCC
>NZ_JBHWCC010000029.1:0-118571 GCF_042735715.1 Streptomyces sp. NPDC059582 | reverse complement strand
GGGCGGGCCCGTTCGGTGCCCGCCCGCTCCCCTGCGCCGACTCGTTCCGGCCGCCACGGCTCAGTACGGCCAGATCGGCGGGTCGTTCACGAAGTGGCCGCCCAGGTGGGACTGGGCGGGGTTCGCCGGGTCCAGCTCGCCGTGTTCGGCGATCAGCTTCTCGGCGTACGGCTCGGAGTCGTCCCGCGGCTCGTAGCCCAGCGCCCGCGCGCTCGACAGGTCCCACCACAGGCGGGTGTTGGCGGAGGAGCCGTAGACCACGGTGTGGCCGACGCGCTCGGCGGTCAGAGCCGCGTGGAAGAGGCGGGCGCCGTCGGCGGGGCTCATCCAGACCGACAGCATGCGCACGCTGGTGGGCCGCGGGAAGCAGGAGCCGATACGCACCGAGACGGTCTCCAGGCCGTGCTTGTCCCAGTAGAACTGGGCGAGGTCCTCGCCGAAGGACTTGGACAGGCCGTAGAAGGTGTCCGGGCGGCGCGGGGTGTCGACCGGGATCAGCGGATCGTCCCCGCGGGGCGCGGGGGTGAAGCCCACCGCGTGGTTGGAGGAGGCGAAGACGACGCGTCCGACGCCCTCCGCGCGGGCGGCCTCGTACAGGTTGTAGGTCCCCTCGATGTTCGCCCGGAGGATGTCCTCGAAGGGGGCTTCCAGGGAGATGCCCGCAAGGTGGATGATCGCGTCGACACCCCGGACGGCCTCCCGCAGGGTCTCCCGGTCGGCCAGGTCGGCCGTGATCGCGTCCGGCTCGCCCTCGATCGGACGCATGTCGAGCAGCCGCAGCCGGTAGCCGTGGTCCGGGAGCAGGCCCCGCATCAGGGTGCCGAGCCCGCCGGCGGCGCCGGTGAGCAGAACGGTGCGGGGAGCGGGCATCCTCGGGTCTCCTTGGGTCCGCCGCCTGAGACAGGTGGCCGCAACTGAGGGCAATGCGTATTCATGGACGGCATTCACATGCGTGGACACGCTAAGGATCGTCGGCGCGTCCCGTCAAGTGTGGCGCGGACCTGGTGAATCCGCTTCCGTATTGCGGAGGTGCGCGCTTGACCGGCCCCGAGGGGGCTCCTTAGGCTAGGCGTGTTCAGAAATGTAGACGCCGATCAGAAGCGTGAGCGCGGATCGGAAACGTGCGCGCCTGTCCTAGGGAGAGCCCGTGACGCCAGCCCCCCTCGCCGCTCGACTCGGCATCCCCAGCGGGCCGTTGTTCTTCCCCGTCACCCCGTTCGGTCCCGACGGCTCCGTCGACCTCGACGTCTACCGCGCGCATGTCCGCCGGGGGGTCGAGGCTGGTGCCGCCGCCGTCTTCGCCTGCTGCGGCACCGGCGAGTTCCACGCGCTGACACCCGAGGAGTTCGAGGACTGCGTACGGGCGGCCGTGGAGGCGGCCGACGGTCGCGTGCCGGTGATCGCCGGCGCCGGATACGGCACCGCGCTCGCCGTGCGCTACGCCCGGCTCGCGCGGACGGCCGGCGCCGACGGACTCCTCGCCATGCCGCCGTACCTCGTGGTCGCCGGCCAGGAGGGGCTGTTGCGGCACTACCGTGAGGTGGCCGCGGCGACGGACCTGCCCGTCATCGTCTACCAGCGCGACAACGCCGTGTTCACCCCCGAGACCGTGGTCGGGCTGGCCCGCACCGACGGGATCATCGGCCTCAAGGACGGCCTCGGCGACCTGGACCTGATGCAGCGCATCGTGAGCGCCGTACGCACCGAGGCGCCTGGCGACTTCCTGTACTTCAACGGGCTGCCCACCGCCGAGCAGACCCAGCTCGCCTACCGCGCCCTCGGCATCACCCTCTACTCCTCCGCCGTGTTCTGCTTCGTCCCGGAACTCGCCCTCGCCTTCCACCAGGCGCTGGGGTCGGGCGACGACGCCACCGCGCACCGGCTCCTGGACGGCTTCTACCGCCCCTTCGTCGAACTGCGCGCCCAGGGCCGCGGCTACGCCGTCTCCCTGGTCAAGGCCGGAGTACGGCTGCGCGGGCTGGACGTGGGTGAGGTGCGGCCGCCGCTGCACGAGCCGACCGAGGACCATGTGAAGCAGCTCGCCCAGCTGATCGAACGCGGATACGCACTGCTGGAGGCAGGCGAGTGAAGGCGTCGGCGTTCGTCTACCCCTGGGACGTCAACGGCGATCCGCGGGCGGCCGCCCGCATCGCCGCGCTCGGCGTACGGCAGGTCACCCTCGCCGCCGCCTACCACTCCACCCGCGCCCTGACCCCACGCCACCCGCGCCACCGCATCGTCACCGCCGAGCACGCCGCCGCGCTGTACCCCCTCGGCGACCGCTGGACGGGCCGCGCCCTGCGGCCGCGTCCGGCCGGGGACTGGGCCCCCGGGGACGCCTACGGCGAGGCGTCCGCCGCGCTCGCGGACGCCGGTCTCGAGGTGCACACCTGGGTGGTCCTCGCGCACAACTCCCGCCTGGGCGCGGAACACCCGGACACCTCGGTCGTCAACGCCTACGGCGACCGCTACCCGTGGGCGCCGTGCATCGCGCAGCCCGCCACGCGCGCGTACCTCGTAGACCTGGCCGCCGAGGCCGCCGTACGGCCCGGGGCGCTCGGCACCGAGCTGGAGTCCCTCGGCTGGTACGGCCTGCCCCACCTGCACGCCCACGACAAGACCGGCGGGGTCGGCCTGGGGGACGCCGGACAGTACCTGATGGCGCTCTGCTTCTGCCCGGACTGCCGGGCGGGGTACGGGACACAGGGCCTGGACGCCGACGAGCTGGCGAGCGCCGTACGCGACGCGCTGGAGCCGCTGTGGCGGGGCGCGGCCGACGGCGACGGCGGCTGGGCGGGCGTCGAGAAGCTGCTCGGCGAGGCGCGCGCGACGGCCACCCGCGCGTGGCGCGAGACGACGGCCCGCACCCTCCAGGAGGAGGCGGTCGCCGCCGTCCGCGCCGCCGCACCCGACGGCTTCCAGGTCCTGCTGCACGCGGATCCGGTGTGGTACCACTGCGGCGCGAACGTGGGCGTGGACCCCGCGCACATCCTGTCCGTCGCGGACGGCGTGGTCGTGCCCTGCGCGGGTGGCCCCGGCCCGCTGACGCCCTTCGCCGAGCGGGGACGCGAGGGCGCGGTCCTGGCCGCCAACCTCACCGTGGTCTCCGGGATGGGCGGCAGCCCGGCGACCCTGGCGGCGGACGCGGCACGCGCCCGCGACTTCGGGGCGACGGAACTGCGGCTCTATCACGCGGGGTTGGCGTCGGACGATGACCTGGCGGCGGTACGGGAGGCGCTCGCCGCCCGCTGACGCAGCGGCACCAGGGCCACCGGCAGGGCCAGCCCGGCCAGCACCAGCAGCGTCCGGTGGGGGACCAGTTCGACCAGACCCGCGCCCATGGCCAGCCCGAACGCGTTCGGGGCGAACACCAGCGTCCCGGCCGTGGCGACGGCCCGGCCCAGCGACGGGCCGGGCGTCTCGCGCTGTACGGCGGTGAACGCGGCGATCAACACGCACGGCAGCCCCAGGCCGATCGCCGCGCCGCACGCCAGCGCCACCGCGTCGAGGGGAATCGCCCGCAGCCCCACCGCGACCGCGGTCAGCACGATGCCGGCCGCCGCGAACCGGCGCTCACCGAGCCGGCGCAGCGCGGGCCCGGACGCCAGCCCGACCACGACCGACCCGGCGCCCTGGACGGCGGCCAGCACACCGGCGAACGCGGGGGAGTGCCCGAGGCCGTCCACGACGGCGTAGACCAGAGCGCCGTTGAGCCCCGCGAAGAACATCGTCGTCCCGGCCGCCAGGACCAGGCCCCGTGGCCGGGGCCGCGCCCACACCTGCCGGGCGCCCTCGGCGGTCCGCTCCCGCCAGCCGGTCGTGGGCGGCTCGGGCCTGCTCTCGTGGACCCGGAGGCAGGCGTACAGCAGAGCGGCGCACCCGAAGCTCATCGCGTCCAGCAGCGCGACGCTCGGGCCGCCGTACGCCACGTAGAGGCCCGCCCCAGCCGCCGGGGCCACCAGCTTCATGCCCTCCACCGCCGCCGTCCGCAGCCCGTTGAAGTCGCCGAGCAGCGCCGGGTCCACGGCGGCGGCGACCAGCGCCGACCTGGCCGCCTCGTGGACGACGGACGCCGCGCCGTACCCGAGCAGGACCGTGAAGAGCAGCCACAGGCCGCCGGGGGAGTCGACCGTGAGCAGGGCGGGCAGCAGGGCCGCCAGGAACAGGTCGACCCCGACCAGCAGCGGTCTGCGCCGGACGCGGTCGGCCAGGGTGCCCAGCAGCGGGCCGGCCGGCGACGGCGCCCACAGCGCGAGCATGCACAGCGCCGCCAGCCCGTCCGAGCCCGTCAGGTCCTTGACCCACATGCCGGACGCCAGCCACAGCGCCGACGTGCCGAAGCCGGAGACCACGAGGGCCGCCAGATGGAGCGCCGCGTCCCGGTCGCGCAGCACGCGCACCACGGTCCAGGTTGTCGTCATGACCGGTCATCGTGGTGCTGAGGCGGGCGCGTCGGCATCGGGCAGCTGCCCTAGGACCGTGCGCCACGTCGCGCGCCGGACCGCGCCGGACTACGGCGTACTGCGCCGGGCCGTAAGGGACTTCACCGGATCGTGGCGGACTGAGCCGGACCCTGGCGGACTTCACCGGATCGTGGCGGACTTCACCGGATCGTGGCGGCCGTGGCGCAACCGTCCGGCTGATGAGTTCCGCGGGCGTCGGCGGTCCACCTCCGTAGGGACACCGCACTCCGGAGGAGCACCGCATGAACGACACCATGACCTTCGGCCTGGGACCGCAGGCCCGGATCCTGACGGACCTCGTGGCAGGCGTGCGCGACGAGCAGCGGGCGGACGCCACCCCGTGCGAGAACTGTGCCGTACGCAATCTGCTGGGCCACCTGTCCGGCCTGGTCGTCGCCTTCCGCGACGCAGGACGCAAGGACCTGGGCGTCACGACCGGCACCAGCCCGGACGCCGCCGTGCCCGACATCGGTCCCGACTGGCGCCAGCGACTGCCCGAGGCGCTCGCCGGACTCGCCGAGGCCTGGCGTGACCCCGCCGCCTGGACCGGCATGACCCGCGCGGGGGGCGTGGACCCGCCCGGCGCGGTCGCCGCGGCCGTCCTCGCCGACGAACTGGTCGTCCACGGCTGGGACCTGGCGCGGGCGACCGGCCAGGAGTACGCCCCGACCCGGCCGCGCTGGGGGCGGCGTACGGCTTCCTCCTCGACGCCGCCGAGGACCCCCACCGCCTCGACGGCATCTTCGGCCCCGTCGTCCCGGTGCCGCACGACGCCCCCCTGCTCGACCGGGCGGTGGGACCGAGCGGACGGGACCCGGGCTGGAAGCCGTAGACCACCCGGAACCGGAAGCGGGCCGGGGCCGGGAAACGTACTCTCCGGTCCATGCCCCTGAGCCTCACCGTCCTCGGCACCGCCTCCCCGCACCCGCAGCCCGGCCGCCCCTGCTCCGGCTACCTGCTGCGCGGCGGAGGCGCCGAGGTGTGGGTGGACGCCGGGCCGGGAACCTTCGCCGAGTTGCAACGGCACACCGATCCCACGCGGCTCACGGCCGTCTGGATCTCCCATCTGCACGCCGACCACAGCTCCGACCTGCTGTCGGCGGTCTACGCGTTCGCCTTCGGCGGGCTCACCCCGCCCGTACCCGTCCCGGTGTACGCCCCGAAGGACTGCGCACGGCGCCTCGCCGGGTTCTTCGGGCAGCCGGACACGCGCTTCCTGAGCGGCATCCTCGACTTCCGGCCCCTGCACGACAACCATGCCGTACGGCACTGGAACCTCCGCCTCACCACGCGCGCCGTCGCCCACGACGCCGAGGCGTACGGACTGCGCGCCGAGTGCCAGGGGAGCGTCCTCGCGTACTCCGGGGACAGCGGCCCCTGTGACGCGCTCACCGAACTCGCCTCCCGCGCGGACGTGTTCCTCTGTGAGGCCGACATCGACCGCCGTCGCGAAGGCGAACGCCGGGTGCATCTCACACCCGAGGAGGCCGGCGGGTACGCGAAGGGCGCGCGGGAGCTCCTGATCACCCATGTGGGACCCACGCTCAGCCGGGAGGCGGCCGTGGCGCGCGCCGCCACGGTGTTCGGCGGCCGGGTCTCCGCCGCGCGCGAGGGCGAGACGAAGACGTTCTGAGGGCTTCTGTCCCCTTCCCTCTGATTTCCTTGTGATTTCCTTCCGATTCTCTTCCGGTTTCCTTCCGATTCCCCTCCGGCTACGTCGACTTCCTTTGTCGGAAGCATTGACGAAACACAGGGCCGCTCCTACCTTCAACCCGTCGTACTTCGTACGTCATATATGAGACGCGATACGTGAGATCCGATACGTGAGATCCGAGAGGCGCGCATGACCTCTGTGCCCATCCCGATCCCCTCCCGCACGCAGTTCGTGCTGGAAGGGATCAAACACCGCATCCTCACCGGGCAGTTGACGCCGGGTCAGGCTCTGGTCGAGACCGAACTCGCCGCGCAGTTCGGGGTGTCCAAGACCCCGGTGCGCGAGGCGCTCAAGACCCTGGCCGGCACCGGACTCGTCGTGATGAACCAGTACAAGGGCGTCACGGTGCGCATGGTGGACGCGGACATGGCGCGCGAGATCTACGACGTCCGGCTGCTGCTGGAGCCCGAGGCGCTGAAGCGGGCCGTGCGGCGCGGCGCCTCCCTGGACGCCGCGCGCGACGCGCTGACCCGGGCCGACGAGGCCACGGACACCGCCGAACGCTCCCTGGCGAACAGGGAGTTCCATCGCGCTCTGTACCTCCCGTGCGGCAACCCGCTGCTCGGCAGGATGCTCGACGAGGTCCGCGACCAGGCCGCCCTTGTCTCCGCCGTCGCCTGGGCCGCCTCGCCCTCCTGGGAGCGGGAGGCCGGTGAACACCGGGAGATCCTGCGGCTCGCCCTCGACGGGGACGCGGACGGCGCGGCGAGCGCCCTGCACGCCCACATCGCGTCCTTCGTGCGGCGCGCGTTCCCCCCGACAGAGGCGGAGGCAGCAGCAGAGGCAGCGGTGGTGGCAGAGGTGGCGGCGGCAGAGGAAGGCCGGGAATGAGCAGCGTGGCGTTCGAGTCCCAGCGGGCGGCCCTGGCCGACGTGGTGGCGATCCCGGTGACCCCGTTCGCCGAGGACGGCTCCGTCGACCGGCGCGCCCACCGGGCCCTGCTGCGCCGGCTGCTCGACGGCGGGATCACCACGCTCACCCCGAACGGCAACACCGGCGAGTTCTACGCCCTCACCCCCGAAGAGCGTCGTCTGGTCACGGAACTGACGATCGATGAGGCGGGGGATCGTTCGACGGTCCTCGTCGGGGTCGGGCACGACGTGCCCACCGCCGTCGACTCCGCGCGGCACGCCCGTGAGCTCGGGGCCGAGATGGTCATGGTCCACCAGCCCGTCCACCCCTACGTCTCGCAGCGCGGCTGGGTCGACTACCATCGCGCCGTCGCTGCGGCGGTGCCCGAACTGGGCGTCGTCCCCTACATCCGCAACGCGCAGCTGACCGGCGCCCGCCTCGCCGAGCTCGCCGACGCCTGCCCGAACGTCATCGGCGTCAAGTACGCCGTTCCGGACGCCTCCCGCTTCGCCGCCTTCGCCCGCGACGCCGGGCTGGAACGATTCGTCTGGGTCGCCGGTCTGGCCGAGCCCTACGCCCCCTCGTACTTCTCCGCGGGCGCCACCGGCTTCACCTCCGGGCTCGTGAACGTCGCCCCGGCCGTCTCGCTGAACATGATCGAGGCGCTGCGGGCGGGCGACTACCCGGCCGCCATGAAGGTCTGGGAACAGATCCGCCGCTTCGAGGAACTGCGCGCCGCCAACGGCTCCGCCGACAATGTCACCGTCGTCAAGGAGGCCCTCGCCTCCCTCGGTCTGTGCCGCCGCGAGGTCCGCCCGCCGAGCAGGGTGCTGCCGGAGCGGGAGCGGGCCGAGGTCGCCGCCATCGCGGCCGGGTGGTCCATATGAAGCCCGGGGGAGAGTCCCCGGTGGTGCAGAAGCGCCCGGAGGAGCTCAGAAGCCACCAGTGGTACGGCACCGACGGACTGCGCTCCTTCAGCCATCGCGCCCGCACCCGCCAGCTCGGCTACCTCCCCGAGGAGCACCTGGGCAAGCCCGTCATCGCGATCCTCAACACCTGGTCCGACATCAACCCCTGCCATGTGCACCTGAGGGACCGGGCCCAGGCCGTGAAGCGGGGCGTGTGGCAGGCGGGCGGATTCCCGCTCGAGTTCCCCGTCTCCACGCTCAGCGAGACCTTCCAGAAACCGACCCCGATGCTCTACCGCAACCTGCTGGCGATGGAGACCGAGGAGCTGCTGCGGTCCTATCCGGTGGACGGCGCCGTGCTGATGGGCGGCTGCGACAAGACCACGCCCGCCCTGCTCATGGGGGCCGCCTCCGTCGACCTGCCGACCGTCTTCGTGCCCGCCGGGCCCATGCTGCCCGGACACTGGCGCAACGAGGTCCTCGGCTCCGGCACCGACATGTGGAAGTACTGGGACGACAAGCGGGCCGGCCTCATCGGTGACTGCGAGATGACCGAGCTGGAGAACGGGCTCGCGCGTTCCCCCGGGCACTGCATGACGATGGGGACGGCGTCCACGCTGACGGCCGCCGCGGAGGCGCTCGGTGTGACGGTTCCCGGAGCGTCGAGCATTCCCGCCGTGGACTCGGGACACGATCGGATGGCCGCTTCGGCCGGCATGAGGATCGTTGAACAAGTCCACAAGGGGCGGATCCTCTCCGAGATCCTCACCCGTGACGCCTTCGAGGACGCCGTCACCACCGTCCTCGGCCTCGGCGGCTCCACCAACGCCGTCATCCACCTGATCGCCATGGCGGGCCGGGCCGGGGTCACCCTCACCCTCGACGACTTCGACCGCATCGCCCGTACGGTTCCCGTCCTCGCCAACGTCCGCCCCGGCGGCCGGACGTACCTCATGGAGGACTTCCACTTCGCCGGCGGCCTCCCGGGGTTCCTCTCCCGCATCCCGGACCTGCTCCACCTCGACCGGCCGACGATCTCGTACGACACCCTGCGCGAACAGCTCGCCGGCGCCCGGGTGCACGACGACGACGTCATCCGCCCGCGGGACAACCCGGTCGCGGCCGAGGGCGGGGTCGCCGTCCTGCGCGGCAACCTCTGCCCGGACGGCGCCGTCATCAAGCACATCGCCGCCGAGCGTCACCTGCTCAAGCACACCGGGACCGCGGTCGTCTTCGACGACTACAGGACGATGCAGCGGACCATCAACGACCCGGAGCTCGGCATCACCGCGGACAGCGTGCTGGTGCTGCGCAACGCCGGGCCCAAGGGCGGTCCGGGCATGCCGGAGTACGGGATGCTGCCCATCCCCGACCACCTGCTCAAGCAGGGGGTGCGGGACATGGTGCGGATCTCCGACGCCCGGATGAGCGGGACGAGTTACGGCGCCTGTGTGCTGCACGTGGCACCGGAGTCGTACATCGGCGGGCCGCTGGCGCTGGTGCGCACCGGCGATCCGATCACCCTGGACGTCGACGCGCGCACCCTCCGTCTCGACGTCGACGACGAGGAGTTGGAGCGACGCAGGGCGCAATGGACGCCGCCGCCCGTGCGCTACGAGCGTGGCTACGGCGCGCTCTACAACGAGCAGATCACCCAGGCCGACACCGGCTGCGACTTCGAGTTCCTGGCCCGGCCGGGCCAGGTGCCGGATCCGTACGCGGGCTGACCCCCGCGGATCCGGCCTTCGGCACGGCACACCCCTGTACAGGGAGAAAGCGCTTCCCGCGTCACGCGGGCACCCGTACGCACCACTCGTGCCACGCGAGCACACGCACGACGCACGCCACGTAAGCGCCACACGCGCACGACGCACGCCACGTAAGCGCCACACGCGCACACCGCGCAAGCGCCGCTCACGCACGACGCACACCACGCAAGCGCCGCACACGCACACCGCGCAAGCGGTACCACGCGAGGACCATCCACGCGCCACGCACGCATCACGCACGCACGACGTACCGAGAACGGAGACCAGTCATGGCCCAAGCCGCAGCCGTGGCGAAACCGCCCGTGCCACCCCGGCGGCGCCGTGCCTCCACCACGCCCCGCAGGCTGCCGTACCTGCTGATCGCCCCGGCGGCCCTGCTGATGCTGGGCTTCATCGCCTACCCGGTCATCAGCGTCTTCTACTACAGCCTGCAGAACTACAACCCCACCAAGCCGTGGCGGAACGGCTACGCGGGCTTCGACAACTTCGTCCACGCCTTCGGCGACGACCCGCAGTTCTGGGACACGCTGACCTTCAGCGCCAAGTGGGTCGTCGTCGAGGTCGGTCTGCAACTGCTGTGCGGTCTCGCGCTGGCGCTGATCGTCAACCAGACCTTCGTCGGCCGGGGTCTGGGCCGTGCCCTGGTCTTCTCCCCATGGGCAGTCTCCGGTGTGCTCACCTCCGCGATCTGGGTGCTGCTCTACAACTCCCAGACGGGTATCACCCGTTACCTCGCGGACCTCGGCATCGGCGACTACGGCACCAGCTGGCTGTCGGACACCTCCACCGTCTTCCCGGCGGCGGTCGTCGCCGACCTGTGGCGCGGTGTCCCCTTCTTCGCGATCCTCATCCTCGCCGACCTCCAGTCCGTCTCCAAGGACCTGTACGAGGCCGCCGAGGTCGACGGCGCGAGCCGGCTGAAGCAGTTCTGGCACATCACGCTGCCGCATCTGAAGGACGCGATCGTCCTTTCCACGCTGCTGCGCGCGGTCTGGGAGTTCAACAACGTCGACCTGCTCTACACCCTCACCGGCGGTGGCCCGGCCGGCGAGACCACGACGCTTCCGCTCTACATCGCCAACACCAGCGTCGACGCCCACAACTTCGGCTACGCGTCCGCCCTGACGACGGTCGCGTTCGTGATCCTGCTGTTCTGCTCGGTCGTCTATCTGCGGCTGAGCAAGTTCGGAGGCGAGGACAAGTGATCACCAAGGAGGCCACCGCGGTCGCCCCCGCTCCCGAGCGGCCGGCCGCCCCCGGATCCCCCCGCCCGGCCCGGCGCCGCCGGGCCTGGGACGAGGCCCCGCGCTGGCAGATCTACCTTCCCCTGTCGGTCTACCTGCTCTTCACGCTGATCCCGTTCTACTGGATCCTGCTCTTCGCCCTGCGCCCGGCCGGCTCGACCTCGCTCGTGCCCTGGCCGATGACCTTCGACCACTTCGAGAAGGTCTGGACGGAGCGCAGCTTCGGCACCTACTTCCAGAACAGCGTGCTGGTCGGCGTGGCGACCCTGTTCCTGACCACCGTCGTCGCCCTGGCCGGCGGCTACGCGCTCGCCCGGTTCGACTTCCGGATCAAGCGCGCCTTCATGCTGGCCCTGCTGTGCTCGCAGTTCGTCCCGGGCGCGCTGCTCCTGGTGCCTCTCTTCCAGATCTTCGCCGGCCTCCAGATGATCAACTCGCTGAGCAGCGTCGTCATCGCGGAGACGGTCTTCCAGCTGCCGCTGTCGATGATCCTGATCAGCGGCTTCATCCGGAACGTGCCGTACTCCCTGGAGGAGGCCGCCTGGGTCGACGGCTGCACCCGGCTCACCGCCTTCCGCATCGTGGTATTGCCGCTGCTGCGGCCCGGGTTGATAGCCGTCGGCTCCTTCGCCTTCGTGCACGCCTGGAACCACTTCCTGTTCGCCCTGATGTTCCTCTCCGACCAGGACAAGCAGACCATCCCGGTGGGCCTCAACACCCTGATGAGCTCGGACAGCGTCGACCTGGGCGGGCTGGCCGCGGGCGGCATCATCGCGGCCCTGCCCGTGGTGATCGTGTTCGCCTTCATCCAGAAGTGGCTGATCACCGGCTTCAGCGCGGGGGCGGTGAAGGGATGAGGCCCCGAGGCGACACCGGGCCCGGGCGCCGGGAGACCCCCATGACCAGTACGTACACGGTCACGGGCACTGGCACGTACACGGGCACGGGCGTGAACGCGGGCACGTACACAAGCACGAACACCGGCACGGGCATGACGCCGGCCGCACGCACGTACTCACCCCCGGCCCCGCAGACCCAGACCCAGACCCAGACCCAGACCGAGACCCAGATCCAGACGCACACGCACACGAACACCGCCGCCCCCGCCGCGGCGCTCCCCGTCGTCCTCGCCGGTGCGCGCGGCCACGGCCGCCGGCATCTCGAGAACATCCGCCGGCTCCAGGACCGGGGAGCCGTCCGGCTGGCCGGTATCTGCGAACTGACCCCGCTGGCCCCGGACGAGATCCCCGACGGCCTCGGCACCCCCGAGCAGTCCGCCGACCTCGGCGCGCTCCTCGACTCCACCGGCGCCCGGATCGCCGTGATCTGCACGCCCATCCCCACCCACACCGACCTCGCGCTGACGGCCGCGCGACGGGGCGTGCACCTCCTCCTGGAGAAGCCGCCCGCCCCCTCCTACGCCGAGTTCCGCCGGATGGCCGACGGGGTCGCGAAGGCCGGGGTCGGCTGCCAGATCGGTTTCCAGTCGCTGGGCTCGCACGCCCTGCCCGCGATCCGCGAGCTGATCGCGCAGGGTGCGATCGGCGCGGTGGCCGGGATCGGCGGCGCCGGGGCCTGGGCGCGCGCCGAGGCCTACTACCGGCGGGCGGCCTGGGCGGGCAGGCGACGGCTGGACGCCGTCGACGTGGTCGACGGCGTCCTCACCAACCCCCTCGCGCACGCCGTGGCCACCGCCCTCGCCCTGGGCGGCTCACCCCGCGCCGAGGACGTCACCGGCATCGAGACCGAACTGCTGCGCGCCAACGACATCGAGTCCGACGACACCTCCTGCGTCCGCGTCACCACCGCTCGGGGCCGGCGGATCACCGTCGCCGCGACGCTGTGCGCCGAGCAGCCCGGCGAGCCGTACGTCGTCGTGCACGGCAGCCACGGCCGCATCACCTTCTGGTACAAGCAGGACCGCGTGCTGCTCCAGCGCGCGGACCACGGCCCGCAGGAGTACGAGTACGGCCGTACCGACCTGCTGGAGAACCTCGTCGCGCATGTCACCGACGGGAGCGCGCTGCTCGTCCCGCCGGCGGCGACCGGCGCGTTCATGAAGGTCGTCGAGGCGATCCGGCTGGCGCCCGACCCGGCCGCGCTGCCCGCCGGGGCCTGGTGTCCGGTCCCCGAGGAGGGCCGCCGGATCGTGCCCGGCGTCGAGGAACTGGTCGCGGCCGCCGCCGACACCCTCGCCCTCTACTCCGAACTGGGCGCCCCCTGGGCGCTCACCCCGGCGGACCCGGAAGAGGTGAGCACCCGATGACGGCGAACGACGCACCGGTCCTGCGTGTCGCGGGCCGCCCGGTCGCCCGCTACGTGATCAGGCCCGAACTGCCCGCCCGGCTCTCCCCGCGCCCTTATCTGCATCCCGTCACCACCCTGGCCGGCACGGCGGTCACCGAGCTCGGCCCCGCCGACCACCTCCACCACCTCGGCGTCGGTGTCGCCGTTCCCGACGTCGAGGGGCACAACTTCTGGGGCGGGCGCACCTACGTCCGCGACCGGGGCCCGACCGAGCTCGACAACCACGGCGCCCAGCGGCACACGGCGTTCCAGCTGTGCGACCCCGACGGCTTCGTGGCGCAACTGCGCTGGGTGGCCGCGGGAACCGAGCTGCTGCGTGAGTGCCGTACGGTCGCGGCCGTCGAACTCACCTCGTCCGCCTGGGCGCTGGACTTCACCTTCTCGCTGACCAACGTCACGCCGGACCCGCTGTCGATCGGCAGCCCCGCCACCAACGGGCGCCCGGGCGCGGCCTACGGCGGCTACTTCTGGCGGGCCCGCGGGGAGTCCCGGGCCCCGGACGTCTTCACCGCCGACACCGAGGGCGAGGCCGCCGCCCACGGCGCCCGCGCCGACTGGCTCGCCCTGGCCGGGGCCACCTGGACGCTGGTCTTCGCCGGGGCCACGGACACCACCCGACAGGACCCCTGGTTCGTGCGCGCCGCCGACTATCCCGGCGTCGGCTCGTCCCTGGCGGCCGAGCAGCGGCTGACGATCGAGCCCGGCGACACCGCCGTACGCCGGATCGTCACCGTCGCCGCCGACGGCCGGCTCGACCGGGACTCGGCCGCCGCGCTGGTGCGGAAGGCGGTCGGCCGGTGACGTACGAGACCTACCGCAACCCCGTGCTGAACGCCGACTGGTCCGATCCGGACGTCGTCAGGGTCGGCGAAGACTTCTACCTCACCGCCTCCAGCTTCGGCCGCGTCCCCGGCCTGCCGCTGCTGCACTCCCGCGACCTCGTGGACTGGACACTGGTCGGCCACGCCCTCGAACGCCTGGAACCAGCCTCGGAGTTCGGCTCACCGCGGCACGACGGCGGGGTCTGGGCCCCGTCGCTGCGGCACCACGACGATCGCTTCTGGATCTTCTGGGGCGACCCCGATCAGGGCATCTTCCAGATCAACGCCCCCGCGATCCGCGGCCCTTGGAGCCGCCCGCACCTGCTGAAGGAGGGCAAGGGGCTCATCGACCCCTGCCCCCTGTGGGACGACGAGACCGGTGAGGCGTATCTGGCCCATGCCTGGGCCAGGTCGCGCTCCGGCGTCAAGAACCGCCTCACCGGCCACCGGATGCACCCCGACGGAACCTCCCTGCTCGACGACGGCAAGGTGATCGTCGACGGTGACCGGATCCCCGGCTGGTTCACCCTCGAAGGCCCCAAGCTCTACCGGCACGACGGCTGGTTCTGGATCCTGGCGCCCGCCGGGGGAGTCGGCACCGGCTGGCAGGGCGCCTTCCGCGCCCGGGAGTTCTTCGGCCCGTACGAGGAGCGGATCGTCCTGGAACAGAAGGACACCGACGTCAACGGCCCGCACCAGGGCGGCTGGGTGCGCACCCCGTCCGGCGAGGACTGGTTCCTGCACTTCCAGCAGCGTGGCGCGTACGGCCGGGTCGTCCATCTCCAGCCGATGCGCTGGGGTGCCGACCACTGGCCGGTGCTCGGCGACGAGGGCGCCCCGGTCGCCGAGCACCGGCGGCCCGCCCTGCCCCCGCAGCCGGCCGCCGCGCCCGCCACCGACGACGACTTCCCGGGCGGACGGTTCGGCCGGCAGTGGTCGTGGACGGCCAACCCGCTGGACGGCTGGGCCACCCGGCACTCGGCCGACGGGCTGCGGCTGACCTGCGTACGCTCGGCCGACGCGCACGATCTGCGGAGATTGCCGAGCGTCCTCACCCAGCGGCTGCCCGGGACGCCGGTCGCCGTCGAGGTGGAGCTGAGGCTGCACAGCGAGGAGCCGGGAGCGCGGGCCGGGCTCGCGGTCCTCGGGGACGCGTACGGCTGGATCGGGCTCCAGCGAGGCGCGGACCGGGCGGTGCACCTCGTGCACCGGTTCGCCGAGTCCGTCGCCGAACGGGAGCGCGACGCCGAACTACCGCGGCTCGCGCCGGAGGGACGGGTGAGGCTGCGGATCGAGATCGGGGCCGGAGCACGCTGCCGGTTCTCCGCCGCGCCGGTGCCCGAGGGGGCACTCCCCGCGGTCCCCGCGGCGTCTCCCGAGACTCCCGCCGTCGACGGTTCCCGTCCGTCGGGTCCCGTCTTCGCCGCCGCCCCCTGGCGATGGGTCGGTGCCCAGCTCGGTCTGTTCGCGCTCGCCCCCGAGGGCCATGGGCACGCGGGCGCGGCCACGTTCACCCAGTTCCGGATCAGTCCCCTGTAACCCAGTCCACCCGCACGCCTGTTGGGAGCCGCAATGACGCACTTCCCTAGCAAGCGCTTACCCATCGGTGGCGTCGTCGGCACCGGCGACGTGACCGAGCCCGTCCATCCCCTCATGACCCCGCCGGATCCGGAAGAAGAGAGCCGATCTATGAAGAGCAGCATCCGCAGAAGCAGGCGCGCCGCCCTGGCCGTCGCCCTGGGCTCCGTGCTCGCGCTGACCGCCACCGCCTGCGGCGACGACGGCAGTGGCGCGGCGGGGGACAAGGGCGGCGAGGGTTCCGGCAAGGGTGAGATCACCTTCTGGGACAACAACGGCGGTGTCCGTACCGACATCTGGAAGCAGATCATCGCCGACTTCGAGAAGAAGTACCCGGACATCAAGGTCAATTACGTCGGGATCCCCGCCGCCGGCGCCCAGTCCAAGTACGACACCGCCATCCAGGGCGGCGGCCTGCCCGACGTCGGCGGGGTGGGCACCGCGGTGCTCGCCGAGGTCGCCGTGCAGGGAGCGCTGGAGCCGCTGGACGGCCGGCTGGAGAAGAGTCCGCTGAACGGCAAGCTGAGCCAGAACCTGCTCGACGTCAGCAAGTCGGCCGGTGGCGGAGACGCGCTGTACCAGGTGCCGACCTCCGCCAACAACGGCACGCTGTGGTACCGGACGGACCTCTTCGAGGCGGCCGGGCTCGACGCCCCGACCACGTGGTCGAAGTTCTACGCGGCGGCCGACAAGCTCACCGACAAGGGCGCGAACAAGTTCGGGTTCACCATCCGCGGCGGCGAGGGGTCCATCGCGCCGGCCCTGGACGCGGTGTACGGCCAGACCGGCATCACCTCGTTCTGGAACGGCGACAGGACCACGGTCAACGACCCGAAGAACGTGGCGGCGCTCGAGAAGTACATCGCGCTGTACAAGAAGGACACCCCGTCCGCCGACGTCAACAACGACTTCACCAAGATGGTCGCCCAGTGGGACAGCGGCACGATCGGCATGCTGAGCCACAACCTGGGCTCCTACCAGGACCATCTGAAGGCGCTGGGCGCGGACAAGTTCAAGGGTGTCCCGAACCCGACGGCGGACGACGGCACCCGGGTGCAGATCTCCAACCCGGTTGACGGGCTGAGCCTGTTCAAGTCCAGCAAGAACAAGGCGGCGGCCTGGACGTTCATCGAGTTCGCGCTCTCGGCCGCGGAGAACTCGAAGTTCAACGAGTCTGCGGGGCAGGTGCCGGCGAACACCGATGCCGCGCAGGACGCGTGGATCCAGAACGCCGAGCCGACGAAGCTGGCGGCTGAGGCGCTGAACGGGACCAGTACGAAGATCGTCCAGCTGCCGTACTACCTGCCCGACTGGAACACGATCTCCAAGGCGGACAACGAGCCGAACTTCCAGAAGGTGCTGCTCGGGAAGATGAGCGCGAAGGACTTCCTGGACACACTCGCCGACCAGCTGAACGCGGCGCAGGCCGACTGGAAGAAGAACCACTGAGCCGCTGGGGTGGTTCGGTCGCGGGGTGACCGCGGGCCGGTCGTGGCCGGTCGCGCGGTTCCCCGCGCCCCTGGGGAATCGGCATCCCTCCGTTCTGGATCGACCCGGCCCGAGGCGACCGTCGCCCGGCCGCGCAACCGAGGAGACCCGCACCATGCGTACACAGGCATGTCATGCACGCGCCATAAGGGCACTCGTGGGCTGCACGGCCCTGGTGCTGTCCGTCACCGGCACCGCCACCGCGGGAGAGTCCCCCCGCGACCCCGCCCGGCAGGTGCTCGCCGCGCACGACGGCTGGGGCTCCTACGGGAGCGGCACCACCGGCGGCGCCGCGGCCGACGCCGCGCACGTCCACACCGTCACCACCTGGGCCGGCTTCAAGGCCGCCCTCGCCGCCGACGGCACCGCACCGAAGATCATCAAGGTGAAGGGGACGATCGACGCCGTCTCCGAGGGCTGCGACGCCTTCGCCGCGCCCGGCTACGACCTCGACGACTATCTGGCGAGGTACTCGCCCGAGGCCTGGGGCCTGGACACCGACCTGAGCGCCGAGCCCGACGACAGCCCCGAGGGGCTGCGCCGGGCCTCCGCCGCCCGGCAGGACCAGGCCATCAAGGTGGACATCCCGGCCCACACCACCGTCATCGGCATCGGGAAGAACGCAGGGTTCAAGGGCGTCAGCCTCCAGATCAAGGCCGTCGACAACGTCATCGTGCGCAACCTCGCCTTCGAGAGCCCCCTCGACTGCTTCCCGCAGTGGGACCCCACCGACGGCGCCACCGGCAACTGGAACTCCGAGTACGACACCGCCGTCGTCTACGGCGCCACCCATGTCTGGCTGGACCACAACACGTTCACCGACGGCAGCCATCCCGACAGCGCGGCGCCGACCTACTTCGGCATGCTCTACCAGCAGCACGACGGCGAGCTGGACATCGTCCGGGGCGCCGATCACGTCACCGCCTCC
The DNA here is from genome assembly GCF_042735715.1 of Streptomyces sp. NPDC059582. NCBI lineage: Bacteria > Bacillati > Actinomycetota > Actinomycetes > Kitasatosporales > Streptomycetaceae > Streptomyces > Streptomyces sp. NPDC059582. The sequence goes on along the minus strand of NZ_JBHWCC010000029.1, from coordinate 100,499 downwards.
TGGAACGTCTTCACCGAGCACGACAAGACGATCCTGATCGGCAACAGCGACAGCGAGTCCACCGCCGTGGGCGACCGGGGACACCTGAAGGTCACCTTCCACCACAACCTCTTCTCGGGCCTGGTGGAGCGCGCGCCACGGGTCCGCTTCGGTCAGGTCGACTCCTACAACAACCACTTCGTGGCCGAGGCGGGCTACTCCTACAGCTTCGGCATCGGCAAGGAGTCCCAACTCGTCGCCGAGCACAACGCGTTCACGCTGCCGGACGGGATCAGCGCGGCGAAGACCCTGAAGCGATGGAACGTGGCCCCGCTCACCGCCGCCGACAACTACGTCAACGGCAGGCTCACCGACCTGATCGCCGTCCACAACGCGGAGATCCCGGCGGAGGCCCTGGAGCCGGGCGCCGGGTGGACGCCCACCCTGCGCACCCGGGTCGACCCGGCGAAAGCCGTCCCCCGCATCGTCGACTGCGGCGCGGGCGCCGGCCGCCTGCGCTGACGTCCCCGCCCACCGGGCCGGGGCGCACCGCCCCGGCCCGGTCCCCCGACCCGTACGAGCCGCACCGCGAAGGAGCAGCCGCATGCCCTCGCATCTCCCCCTCTCCCTCCCCTTCTCCCGCAGAGGCTTCCTGCTGGCGGGCGCCGGCGCGGGCGCCGCCCTGGGCCTCGCACCCGGCCCCGCCCGGGCCGCCGCCCTGCCGCGCCCGTTCGGCCGCCACGGTTCACCGGCCGCCCGCCCGACCCCGAAGACCCTGTACGTCGACCGGGGCGGCCGGGGTGACTTCAGCACCGTCCAGGCAGCCGTGACCGCCGCGACCGGCAGCGGCTGGACGCTGGTCATCGCACCCGGCACCTACCGGGAGACGGTCACCGTCGACGTCACCCGCACACAGACGACCTGGATCGGCGCCTCGGACCACCCCGAGGACGTCGTGATCGTGTACGACAACGCGGCAGGCACCCCCAGGCCCGACGGTGGCACCTACGGCACCAGCGGGTCCGCCACCACGACTGTGCAGGCCGACGGCTTCACCGCCCGCCGGATCACCTTCGCCAACGACTGGCTGCGCGCCGACCACCCCGACGTCACCGGCACCCAGGCCGTCGCGATCAAGGTGCAGGGCGATCGTTCGGCCTTCCACCACTGCCGCTTCCTCGGCCACCAGGACACGCTCTACGCCGACTCGCCGGCCCTGACCGCCTTCGCCCGCCAGTACTACGCCCACTGCCACATCGAGGGCGACGTCGACTTCGTCTTCGGCCGGGCGACGGCCGTGTACGAGGACTGCCACTTCCGCACCCTCGACCGCACCGACCTGGCCGCCGCCCCGTACGGCTTCGTCCTCGCCCCCTCCACGGCGGCCGCCAACCCGCGCGGCTACCTGGTCACGAAGAGCAGGGTGAGCAGCGCGGCCCCGGACGGCCGCTACAAACTGGCCCGCCCCTGGGTGCCCAGCTCCGACCCCACCGCCCGCCCCATGCTCACCGTCCGCGACACCCGGCTGGGCCCCGGCATCGACGCGGTCGCGCCGTACGCCGACATGTCGGCGGCCCACCCCTGGCAGGCCCAGCGGTTCGCCGAGTACCGCAACACCGGTCCCGGCGCCGCGATCACCGTCCCCGAGAACCGCCCCCAACTCGGCGTCGCGCAGGCGGAGTCGGCGACCCGAGTGGCCCACCTCGGTGACTGGACGCCGTGGCGGGAGTGCTGACGGCTCGCCCAGGCCGACCCGTCCGGGGAGCTTGACGTGATCTTTGCTGTGAACGCGGTATCGATCAGGCAACGGCTCTCGCGCCCCGCAGGGTGACGCGCGTAGAACACTTGTCATGCATAAGCCACTGCGAATCACGGCGCTCGCCGCAGCCGTCGTCGTCGCCGGTGCCGGGCTCTACGGCGCCGGCGCCGCCACGGCCGGCCAGTCCACGGCCAACTCCACCCACGAGCCCTACAACATCGGGCTCCTGGTGAAGGACATCGACACCTATTACGGCACCGCGCTCGACGCCGACGGCGTGTACCAGGCGTCCCCGGACAGCCAGTACGCCAAGGACCTCGCGCGCATCGACGCCTCCGCGAGGAAGTACATCGACCAGGCCGCGCACAAGGGCCACCACAGGGGCACCAAGCCCGCGGTCGTCTTCGACATCGACGACACGCTGCTGCTCAGCCTCGACTACGAGAAGCGCTACAACTACACGTACAACTCGGCCTCCTGGGCGGCGTACGTGAACAAGGCAGACCGCCCCGCCGTCTTCGGCAGCGCGGAGCTCGTGCGCTACGCCGAGTCCAAGGGCGTCGAGGTCTTCTACAACTCCGGTCTCGGCGAGGCGCAGCGCACGGCCGCCGTCGAGAACCTGAGGAAGATCGGCGCCGACGTGAACCTCGACGCCGGCCACATGTTCCTCAAGGACGCGGCCAACCCGCCGTCGTACCTGAGCGCCTGCGCCACCCCGGGCACCTGGACCTGCACGACCGTCCAGTACAAGTCCGGCACCCGCAAGCACATCGAGGCCCTCGGGTACGACGTCATCGCCAACTTCGGCGACCAGTACTCCGACCTCGACGGCGGCTACGCCGACCGCACGTACAAGCTGCCGAACCCGACGTACTTCGTCAGCTAGTCCACGACGGCCCGCACGGGCCCGCCCGGGCCCGCGCGGGCTTGAGCGGGCTTGAGCGGCTACGACGGCCCGCACGGGCCCGCCCGGCTCCAGTGTCGGCGCACCGGCTCTCGCCCGGTCCACGGGCCGGGCGAGGGCCGCCCCGCGAGCGGACGAGAAGAGAACCGACGAGATCCGTGCGCGATGTCGCCCCGCCACGGCAACCTTCCGTGGCCCCGGCGGCGACAGGACTCCGCATCATCCCTCAAGGAACGGAGCCCTCCGTGCGTCAGAGCACCGGACGCCACCGCAGGACGCGCACCCTCCCGATCGCCGCCGTGGTGGCCCTCGCCGCGGGGGCGGGCGGCGTCTTCCTCGGGCTGTCGAACGGGGGTGCCGAGGCCGCGTCCACGACGGTCACCGTGTCCACCACCGCGCAGTTGGAGTCGGCGGTCGCGAACGCCACCGCCGGTACCGTCATCCAGGTCCGCGGCGGCACGTACCACCCGACCGCCACGCTCAGGTCCACGGCCAGCGGCACCGGTTCGGCGCGCATCACGCTCCAGGCCCAGAGCGGTGAGAGGGTGCGGATCGACGGCTCCCGACTGCCCGCCGGATCCTCGCTCGCCGGGATCCACGGCAGCTACTGGACCGTTCAGGACCTCACCTTCCAGAACTCCCCGGCCCAGGGCCTCGTCGTCACCTCGTCGACCGGCGGCGTCTTCAGGAACCTGGTCACCGCGGACAACGGCGACTCCGGGTTCACCCTGGGCGGCGACCACACCGTCGACAACCTCGTGCAGAACCTGGACAGCCACGGCAACTACGACGCGGCCGGGCACGGCCAGGACGCCGACGGCATCGCGGTCGAGTTCGGCTCGGGCACGGGCAACAGGATCACCGGCGCCCGCCTGTACGACAACTCGGACGACGGCCTCGACCTGCGGCAGTTCTCCTCGCCGGTGACCATCGACCACTCCTGGGCGTTCGGCAACGGCAGAAACCGCTGGAGCGACCCGGCCTTCGAGGGCGACGGCAACGGCTTCGAGCTGGGCGGTGGGGGCGTCGCGGTCGCGCACCTCGTGAACAGGAACGCGGCCTGGGACAACACCCTCAACGGCTTCACCGCGAGCTCCAACACCGGTGCCGTCGTGCTCAACCGCAACACCGCGTACGCGAACACCGGGGCCGGCTTCTCCTTCGCCGGCGGCAGGGCGCGGCTCGCCCGCAACCTCGCGGTGGGCGACCAGGGCGGCCCGGCCGAGCTCGGCTCCTCGACGGTGTCCGCGGCCAACAACTGGGACGGCGGAGTGCCGACTCCGTCCTTCAGGTCGACGGACGCGACCACGGCGTACGGGGCACGCGGGGCGGACGGGTCGCTGCCGAAGACCACGTTCCTGACCACGGGCTCGACGGACATCGGCACGGCCATGAACTGACGTCTCCCGGTTCCGCGGCCGGCGGGGGCGTTCACCCGGGCCGGCCGGATCTCCTAGGAGTCGCCCTCGTCGCCGCGGTGCGCGGCGAAGGCGCCGCCCACCGCGCGCTCCCGGCCGCTCGCGGTGGCCGTGACCGTGTAGCGGTCGTCCTTCGCGTCCCGGCCGCCGCGGTCGTGGTCGTACTGCCCGGCGAACACCCACTCACCGGCCGCGACCGTACGGCCGTCCTTGAGCGCCCAGGTGTAGACGAGGAAGCCGTCCTGATCGCCCACCGTCAGTGTGAAGTCGTCCTCGGGCAGCGAGCGCCAGGCGCCGGCCGTGCCGTCCCCCGCCGGTCTGCATGACCTTCAACTGCACGATGAGCGCCGTCAGTTCCTCGACGGTCCTGAAGGTGACGTTGCTCTGCCCCCAGGAGTTGTCGCTGTGCGGGTCCACCGAGCCGTCCGACCACAGCGGGGCGTCCCCGTCGCCGTCGGCGGGCGGGAGCGCGGAGGCCGCGGGGGGCCCGGACGTGGGGGTGTCCGGCGAGGGGGACGCGGTCGGGGCCCGTCCGGCTCGTGCGCGCCGCCGGAGCCCGGCGTCGGGCGCGGTGCGGCCGAGGGGCGGCCCGTCGGGGCCGGGGACCGGCCCGGTGTGGGCGAGACCGCGACCGTCCGCCGCGGCGGGGTGTCGTCCTTCACCGCGGACGCGACCGCGTCGCCGCCGACCGCGAGCAGGCCCGTGACGGCGGCCGTGGCGCTCGCGATCCGCGCCCAGTTCCACAGGGGCGGGCGCGTCGCCCGGTGGTCCGTCCGCCGTCGGCCGGCCGTGCCCCGTCCGATCCGGGCCAGGATGCGGGACCGGTCGCGGTTCGTGCGCCTCGGCCGCCTCGTGCAGCAGGGCGCGCAGCTCGTCGTGCGCGTCCCGACGCAACGTCATCGGCCCCTTCCCCCGGCCTCGCCGGTGCGCGCCAGCACCGCGCGCACCTTCTGCCGCGTTCCCTGTGCGCCCAGCAGCCTCTGCAACTCGGCCATGCCCTTGGAGGTCTGGCTCTTCACCGTACCCACCGAGATCCCCAGGGCCAGCGCGGTGTCCTTCTCGGAGAGATCGAAGGCGTGCCGCAGCACCACGCAAGCGCGTTTGCGGAACGGGAGTCCACGCAGCGCCGTCCGGACGTCCACCACGCTCGCGACGTCCGGGTTCTGCGCCACCTTCTCCGTGCGTTGCGACCAGAAGAGAGCGACCCTGCGCCGCTCGCGCACGGCGCTGCGGATCCGGGTGCGGGCCAGGTTGGCGACGACACCCCGCGCGTACGCCACCGGGCGGTCGGCGGTCCGGATCCGGTCCCAGCGGTACCACAGCGCCAGCAGCGCGTCCGCCGCCAGATCGTCGGCGGCGTCCGGCTCTCCCGTCAACAGATGGGCGAGGCCCGTGAGTTCGGCGTAGTGACGCTCGAAGAAGGCGTGGAACTCCACGGAGGCTCCGTCGTCCACGACTGTGCCCACGGATGACCTCGTCTCGGTGCGAAGTGCGCCGACGACAGGGCGCATGTGCATGTCATATACATGGCATGGGGAAGCCCGGAGGGGGTGGCCGGGCGAGATCCGGAAGCGTAGCAGTGGTCAACGGCCCTGTTCGTACAGGGCTTCGAACGGCGTGTGGCTGCCTGAACCCGATTCCGTAACACGGGGAAAACCTGAAACAGGTTCGGCGAGGGAACAATCCAGCCAGCATCCGCGCACCGATCAATCAGGCGACGAGGAGTACCTGCCATGTCCGAACAACAGAAGGTGACCGACCGGCCAAGTGCCGCCCCACCAGCGGCCAACGGTGTCGACCGGTTCTTCAGAATCTCCGAACGGGGGTCCACCTTCGGCCGGGAGATACGCGGCGGCTTCGCCACGTTCTTCACCATGGCCTACATCCTTGTCCTGAATCCCATCATCCTCGGCAGCGCCAAGGACAAGTTCGGCCACCAGCTCGACGCCGTCCAACTCACCACCGCCACCGCCCTGGTGGCCGCCGTCATGACGATCATCATGGGCGTCGGCGGCAACCTCCCGCTCGCGCTGGCCGCCGGACTCGGCCTCAACGCCGTCGTCGCCTTCCAGATCGCCCCGCTGATGAGCTGGGACGACGCGATGGGCCTCATCGTCCTCGAAGGCCTGCTGATCTGCGTGCTGGTGGCGACCGGGCTGCGCGAGGCCGTCATGCACGCCATCCCGCAACCGCTCAAGCAGGCGATCAGCGTCGGCATCGGCCTGTTCATCGCCTTCATCGGCTTCGTCGACGCCGGTTTCGTCAGCCGTATCCCCGACATCGCGGGCACCACCGTGCCGGTCCAGCTCGGCGGTACGGGCACCCTCACCGGCTGGCCGGTTCTCGTCTTCTGTCTCGGCGTGCTGCTGACCGTCGGACTGCTCGCCCGCAAGGTCAAGGGCGCCATCCTCATCAGCATCGTGACCATGACGGTCGTCGCGATCGTCATCGACTCGATCGCCGACATCAAGTCCTGGGGCCTGACCACACCGGCGTGGCCCGACAAGGCCGTCGACACCCCCGACTTCGGGCTGCTCGGTCACTTCAGCCTGTTCGGCGCGTTCGGCGAGACCAGCGCCCTCACCGTCGTCCTGCTGGTCTTCACGCTGATCCTGTCCGACTTCTTCGACACCATGGGCACCGTCGTCGGCATCAGCGCCGAGGCGGGCCTGCTGGACGACGAGGGCAAGGTGCCCAACCTCGGCCGGGTGCTGCTCATCGACGGCGCTGCCGCGGTCGCGGGCGGCGCGGCCTCGTCCTCCTCGGCGACCTCCTACATCGAGTCCGCGGCCGGCGTCGGCGAGGGCTCGCGCACCGGCTTCTCCAACCTGGTCACCGGCGGCATGTTCGCCCTCGCGCTCTTCCTGACCCCGCTGCTCACCATCGTCCCGCTCCAGGCGGCCGCCCCGGCCCTGGTCGCGGTGGGCTTCCTGATGATGACCCAGGTCAAGAACATCGACTGGGACAGGTACGAGTTCGCCATCCCGGCGTTCCTGACCATCGCCGTGATGCCCTTCACCTACTCGATCACCAACGGCATCGGCGCGGGCTTCCTCGCCTACGTCCTGATCAAGACGGTGCTCGGCAAGGCCAAGGAGGTCCACTGGCTGCTGTGGGGGGCCTCGGCGCTGTTCCTCGTGTATTTCGCGATCGACCCGATCGAGCAGATCCTCGGCGTCAAGTAGGCCTTCGCGCGATTCCCCGCCCCCGAGGGGACGCGGGGAATCGCACGACCGGCCGTTCGAGGTCGTACAGGGCAGTACACGGCCGTTCCAGGTCGTACGAGGCCGCAGGAGAGCCCGACGGCTCGCCGCCGAAGGGCGACCCGGGCCGGTCAGTCGCGCAGCGCGGCCCGCATCATCGCCTTGGCCACCGGCGCGGCCAGCCCGTTGCCGCTGACCTCGGAACGGGCCGCGTCCGACTGCTCGACCATGACCGCCACAGCGACCTCCTCACCGGTCGCGTCGGACGTGCCGTACGACGTGAACCACGCGTACGGCGTCTTGCTGTTGTTCTCGCCGTGCTGGGCCGTGCCGGTCTTGCCGCCCACGGTGACCCCGTCGATCAGTGCGTTCGTGCCGGTGCCCTGCTCGACGACGGTCTGCATCGCCGACCGGAGCTGCTCCGCCGTGCCGGAGCCGACGACCTGGGTGGTCCCCGCCTCGTCGTCGTAGTTCCGCAGCACATCGCCGCCGCTGTCGGTGATCTGCGAGACCATGTGCGGCGACACCAGCTTGCCGCCGTTGGCGAGGGCCGCCGACACCATGGCCATCTGGAGCGGGGTCGCGGTGACGTCGAACTGGCCGATGCCCGACAGGGCCGTCTGCGCCTGGTCCATGTCCGACGGGTACACGCTGGTGTAGGCCCGGACCGGGACGTCCTGGCTGTCGTCGTCGAAGCCGAACCTCTCCGCCATCGCCCTGACCTTGTCCTGCCCGAGCTGCACGGCCATGTGCGCGAACACGTTGTTGCAGGAGTACTGCAACGCGACCCGGATCGTGGCGTTCTCGCAGGGCGCGGAGGTGTTCTCGTTCCTGAGGACCGTGCTGGTGCCCGGCAGGGTGTAGGGGTCGGGGCTGTCCGTGCGGTCGTCCGCCGAGGTGTACAGACCGTCCTCCAGCGCGGCGGCCGCCACGACCAGTTTGAACGTCGAGCCCGGCGGCAGCGGCCGGCGCAGCGCACGGTTGGTCAGCGGTTTGTCGGCGTCGGCGGTGAGCTTCTTCCAGGCCGCCCCCGCGGTGTTGGCGTCGGTGAGCGAGGACGGGTCGTACGACGGGGTCGACACGACCGCGAGGATCCTGCCGGTCTTCGGGTCGATCGCCACGGCCGCGCCCTTGTTGTCGCCGAGCGCCCTGTAGGCCGCCTTCTGCACGGCGGGGTCGATCGTCGTGACCACGTCGCCCGGATCCGCCCGCTGGTCGGTGACGGTGTCCATGGCGGTTCTGAGCCGGCCGTCAGTGCCGTCGAGGAGATCCTGGTAGATGCCCTCCAGCTGGGTCGGCGCGTAGCTCTGCGAGGCGTAGCCCGTCACCGCCGCGTACAGCTCGCCGTCCGTGTACGTACGTCTGTACGCGAGGTCGCCGTTCTTCGTCCTCGCCGAGCCGGTGACCGACTCACCGGCCACGATGATGTTCCCGAGCGGTTTCGCGTACGTCGTGATCGCGTTGCGCCGGTTGTCCTTGTCGTCCGCGAGTGCCGTGCCCTCGTAGAACTGCACCCATGTCGCCCTGACCAGCAGAGCGAACACGAGGAGCAGCGCGAAGACCGATGCGCGCCTGATCATCTTGTTCATCCCGCTCAGACAGACGAGCGGGACGGAGGGAATCGTTCCCTTCCGCCCCGATTTCTCATCGTACGTTCATGAAGCCCGACCGGACGTTCACGGCCCGACCGGACCGCGACCGGACGTCGACGTGGCCCGACCTGACGTCAGAGGGCCCGAAGCGTCAGCACGACCTCGGGGATCTCCTCGCCGCGCGCGTGGGCGAACCCCCTGGTGCGCGCGCTCTCCAGGAAGCCGCACTTGCGCAGCACCCGCAGCGACCCCTCGTTGTCCGCCGCCGCACGCGCGTACAGCGGGCGTTCGGTCACCTCGTCGAGCAGGGCGCGCAGCGCGGCCGTGGCGATGCCGCGTCCCCAGTACGCCCGGTCCACCCAGTACGTGACCTCGCGCTCGCCCGGTTCCCCGTACACCGCGGCACTGCCGACGACGTCCCCGTCCACCAGGACCGTACGGACCAGGGACGTGGCCCGGATCCGCTTCCACTGGTCGTCGAAGCGGTCGCGGTCGGCCGGGTCCTCGGGGGTGAAGGCGGCCATCCGGAGGGACTCGGGGTCGTTCATCTGCCGGAAGAAGACCGGCAGGTCGCTGTCGTGGACCTTGCGCAGCGAGACGTCCATCGTTCAGAGCCTCCGGGTGGCGAGCGTCAGCCGGTCACGCGCGTCGAACAGGGCGTCCTTCACCAGCTGTTCGTGGGCGGGGGTGAGCCGGGCCACCGGGACCGAGCAGCTGATCGCGTCCCGGGCCGGGGTGCGGTAGGGGATCGCGACGCCGAAGCAGCGCAGCCCCAGCGTGTTCTCCTCGCGGTCCACGGCGAAGCCCTGCTCGCGGACCTGGTGCAGTTCCTCGATGAGCTTCTCGCGGTCCGTGATGGTGTTCTCGGTCAGCGCCGGGAGCGTCTCGGGCAGCATCTTGCGGACCTGCTCGTCCGTGTACGTGCTCAGCAGCGCCTTGCCCAGCGAGGTGGAGTGCGCGGGGAGCCGGCGGCCGACCCGGGTGAAGGGGCGCAGATAGTGCTGCGACTGGCGGGTGGCGAGGTAGACGACGTTCGTGCCGTCCAGCCGCGCCAGGTGGATGGTCTCGGTCGTGTCGTCCGAGAGCCGGTCCAGTGTCGGGCGGGCCGCCGCGACCACCTCGTCGCCGTCGATGTAGGAGGTGCCCACGAGCAGCGCGCGGACCCCGATGCCGTACCGCGTGCCCGTCGCGTCCGTCTCCACCCAGCCCAGGTCCACCAGCGTGCGCAGCAGCATGTACAGGCTGGACTTGGGGTATCCGACGGCTTCCTGTACCGACGCGAGGGAGTGCATACCGGGGCGCCCGGCGAAGTACTCCAGCAGTTCAACCGTCCGTACGGCGGACTTGACCTGCGCCCCGCCCCCCGTCTCGCCTGCCGACATCGCCCTTGACCCCTTCGTTCGCCGGGAAATAGTCTCCGACAGCATATTCATCATCAGAGACGGCGTTCAGTATATCGAACGCCCTGGTGGATGACGTACGTACTGCGGCATTGCATGCGGCATTCGATGTGGAGGGACCCGCGGTGGCAGCAGCACCAGTCTGGAGTGTCGACCCCCGTACCGGGAAGCAGCGTGAACAGGTTGCGGTGGAGGCCACGGCCCAGGAGGTGGACACCACCGTCCGTGCCGCGCACGACGCCCGCGGCGCCCTGACCGACCGCACCGTCCGCGCGGCCTTCCTGCGCGCCGCCGCGGCACACCTGGAGTCGGCCAAGGACCAGCTCGTCGAGGCCGCCGACGCGGAGACCGCGCTCGGCCCGGTCCGGCTGACCGGCGAACTCGCCCGTACCTGCTTCCAGTTGCGGGCCTTCGCGGACATCGTCGACGAGGGCGCCTTCCTCGACGTGGTCGTCGACCACCCCGACGACACCGCCGCCCCGCCCATCCCGGACCTGCGCCGCTACAAGGTGCCGCTGGGTGTCGTCGCCGTCTACTCGGCCTCCAACTTCCCCTTCGCCTTCTCCGTCGCCGGCGGCGACACCGCCAGCGCGCTGGCCGCGGGCTGCCCGGTCGTGGTCAAGGCCCACCCCGACCACCCGGCGTTGTCCGAGCTGGTCGCGAAGGTGCTGCGCCGGGCCGCCGCGGAGCACGGCGTCCCGGACGGCGTGCTGGGTCTGGTGCACGGCTTCGAGGCCGGCGTCGAGCTCATCCGGCACCCGCTGGTCTCCGCCGCGGGTTTCACCGGTTCCATCCGGGGCGGGCGGGCGCTGTTCGACGCGGCGGCCGCGCGAGCGGTGCCGATCCCGTTCCACGGCGAGCTGGGGTCGCTGAACCCGGTCGTCGTGACCGAGGCCGCGGCCGCGGAGCGCGCGGAGGCCATCGGGACCGGGCTCGCCGGTTCCATGACACTGGGTGTCGGCCAGTTCTGCGTGAAGCCCGGACTCGTTCTGGTGCCGTCCGGCGCCGCGGGCGACGGACTGGTCAAGTCCCTCACGGACGCCGTCAGCGACACCGAGGCGGGCGTCCTGCTCGACCACCGGATGCGCGACAACTTCGTCGCCGGAGTCGCCGAGCGGGCGCAACTGCCGGACGTGGACTCCCCGGTGACCCCGGGCGCGGGCGGCGAGCACACCGTGAGCGCGGGCTTCCTGACCGTGCCGGCGAGCAGACTGACCGCGGCGGGCGCTTACGACCTGCTGCTGGAGGAGTGCTTCGGCCCGGTCACCGTGGTCGCCCGCTACGAGGACGACGCCGAGGTGCGCGGCGTGCTGTCGCGGCTGCCGGGCAACCTCACGGCGACCGTCCAGCTGTCCGCGGCGGAGGCGGCGGGCGAGGGACGCGGAGCGGAGATCCTCGCGGAACTGACGCCGCTCGCCGGGCGCGTGCTCGTCAACGGGTGGCCGACCGGTGTCGCCGTGGCACCGGCCCAGCATCACGGAGGCCCGTACCCGGCGACCACCTCGACGTCGACGTCCGTCGGCGGTACGGCGATCGAACGCTGGCTGCGGCCGGTTGCGTACCAGAACGCCCCCGAGGCGTTGCTCCCCGCGGAGCTCCGCGACGACAACCCGCTGGGGCTGCCCCGTCGGTTCAACGGCCGGCTGGAGCGCTAGGTGTGCTGTCCGGTCTGGCCCGAGAGACCCTGAGAGACTTGGTCCATGGACGTCGAAATTCCCGAACTCCCTTTCCTGCTGCGCACCTACGGCCCCGACGGGCACTGGGTCTACGAGGACGGCATCCTCAGCGGCTGGGCCGGACCCCGGCAGGACCGGTTCGTCCCGCCCACCGGTGAGGGGCTGGACCCCGCCTCCGACGCGCCCCGGCTGCTCGGCTCGCCGGAAGGGGACTTCCAGCTGATCGCCCGGGTCACGGTGGGCTTCGCCGGGGCCTTCGACGCCGGGGTGCTCTACGTCCACGTCGGCGAGCGGGCCTGGGCCAAGCTCTGCCTGGAGTACTCCCCGGACGTGCCCACCGTGTGCACGGTGGTCACCCGGGGACACTCCGACGACGCCAACTCCTTCTCCGTGGACGGGAGTTCGGTTTGGCTGCGGGTGAGCAGGACCGGCCGCGCCTTCGCCTTCCACGCCTCCCGTGACGGCGTCCGCTGGACCTTCGTCCGGCTGTTCACCCTGGGCGAGGAGAAGGAGACCGGAGCGGCGCTGATCGGCTTCATGTCGCAGTCGCCGATGGGGGAGGGGTGTGTCGTCACCTACGACCACATCGAGTTCAAGCCCGCCTGGCCGGACGACCTGCGGGACGGCAGCTGACCTGGTATCCGCGAGAGCGGAACCCGGGGGAGCGGAACCCGGGGGAGCGGAACCGAGCAGAGTGGAACCGCGTCCTCCGTTATGTGATCAGTGACAGAGTGACCGGCGGCCGGGTGATCCGCAGCGTCCTGGCCGCGGAGGCCGAGACCGTGGCCGCGCTGCACGCGCGCGCCCGGGCCACGTACTACCCGGACGGCGTCCCCGACGACGGAACCGACTGGCCCGCCGTCTGGCGGAGCGCCATCGCGCGCCCGGACGGGCAGGTGCTGTGCGCCGTCGAGCGGGGGAGCCTCGTCGGACTCGCCTCCTTCCGCACGCCGGAGGGTGCCCCGGCGGACACCGTCAAGCTGTTCCAGTTCCATGTCGACCCCGACCACTGGCGCACCGGTCTCGGTACGGCCCTGCACACGGCCTGCGTGGAACACTGGCGGGCCGACGGCAGGAGCACCGCCGTCCTCGACGTGCACGTCGGCAACCGGCGGGCCCAGGAGTTCTACGCCCGCCGGGGCTGGGTCCCGGATCCGCTGCACCCGCCCGCCGAGGGCGATCACCACCTCTTCCTGCGGTACGCCGTGGCCGGGGGGTGACGCGGGGGAGCGAGGGGGGTGACGCGGGGAAGCGACGCCGGGAATGAAACGGGCTGTTTGAACGTTCACGCACCCGGCGGAGGGAGTCTCCGTCCCCGTGCGATCTGAAGAGAGCCGAAGACATGCGCGTCGAGATCTGGAGCGACATCGCCTGCCCCTGGTGCTACGTGGGCAAGGCCCGCTTCGAGAAGGCGCTCGACGCCTTCCCGCACCGTGACCAGGTCGAGGTCGTGCACCGCTCCTTCGAACTGGACCCCGGGCGCGCCAAGAGCGATATCCAGCCCGTGATCACGATGCTCACCAAGAAGTACGGCATGAGCGAGGCGCAGGCCCGGGCCGGCGAGGAGAACCTGGGCACCCAGGCCGCCGCCGAGGGACTGGCGTACCGCACCGGGGGCCGCGACCACGGCAACACCTTCGACATGCACCGCCTGCTGCACTTCGCCAAGGAGCAGGGCAGGCAGGACGAACTGATCCAGATCCTCTACCGGGCCAACTTCGCCGAGGAGCGGTCCGTCTTCGCCGAGGGCGAGGAGCGCCTCGTCGAGCTGGCCGTCGAGGCCGGGCTGGACGGCGACGCGGCTCGTGAGGTGCTGGCCGACCCGGCCGCCTACGCCGACGAGGTCCGCGCCGACGAGCGCGAGGCGGCCCAGCTCGGCGCCAACGGCGTGCCGTTCTTCGTCCTCGACCGCACCTACGGTGTCTCCGGCGCCCAGCCCGCCGAGGTCTTCGCCCAGGCGCTGACGCAGGCCTGGGGCGACCGCTCGCCGCTGAAGCTGCTCGACGACGGGGCTGCCGGCGGCGCGCAGGCGTGCGGCCCCGACGGCTGCGCGGTACCGCAGCACGACTGAAACCCCAGGCCGGGACTGATCTATAAGGGTTGCTTGGCGAAACCACGTAGAAGTCGGCAATGGACGGTGGCTTCACGGGGCCGCAGAGTGGTGCCATGGAGACCTTCGAGAGCCTGGTCCGTGCCGAGTTCGCCCCGAAGAACACCTTTCTCAACACCGCGAGCAGCGGGCTGCTCCCGGCCCGCACCGTGGCCGCCCTGCACGAGGCGGTGCGGATCCGGGCCGACGGCCGGCCGCTGGACTCGCTGTTCGCGGACGTGGAGGCGTCCCGGGCCGCGTTCGCCCGGCTGGCCGGTGTCCCGGTCGGCCGGGTGGCGGCCGGGGCCTCGGTCGCCGCGCACACCGGACTGATCGCCGCCTCGCTGCCCGCCGGCGCCGAAGTCCTGACCGCCGAGGACGACTTCACCTCCGTGGTGAACCCCTTCCACACCCGCGGCGACCTCAAGGTGCGGGCCGTGCCCCTGGAACGGCTCGCCGAGTCCGTCCGGCCGGGCACCGCGCTCGTCGCGGTCAGCGCCGCGCAGTCAGCCGACGGGCGCATCGCCGATCTGCCCGCGCTGCGCGAAGCGGCCCGCACGCACGGGGCGCGGACCTACGTCGACTGGTCCCAGGCGGCCGGCTGGCTGCCGCTGGCCGCCGACACCGCCGACTACTCCGTGGCCATCTGCTTCAAGTGGCTGCTCGGCCCGCACGGGGCGGCCTTCCTCGTCGTCCCGGAGGACCTCGGCGGACTGACCCCCCTGCTGGCGGGCTGGGTCGCGGGGGAGAAGCCCTGGGACAGCTGCTACGGCCCCGTGACCGAACTCGCCCACTCCGCCCGCCGGTTCGACGTCAGCCCCGCCCTGTTCAGCTACGCCGGGCTGCGCCACTCCCTCGCGCTCGTGGAGGAACTCGGCGTGGACGCCGTACACGCCCACGATCTCGCGCTCGCCGACCGCTTCCGCGCGGGACTCGCGACCCTGGACCGCGCGCCCCTGCCCGCACCCGGCTCGGCGATCGTGTCCGTTCCCGGACTCGGCCACCGGCAGCCCGAGTTGAGCCGCGCCGGCATCGAGGTCTCCGACCGGGCCGGCAACCTGCGCGCCTCCTTCCACCTGTACAACACCGCCGCGGACGTCGACCGCCTGCTGGACGTCCTGGCGGGCTGACCCTCTGGCGCGAGGACAGCGAGGACGGCGAGGACGGCGAGGACGGCGAGGACGGCGAGGACGGCGAGGACGGCGAGGACGGCGAGGAGGCACCAGGCTGGTGGTGCCTCCCCGGCGTCCATGCCGACGACATCGGCCGCGCGCCTGCTGGTCGGCGGCCGGTACGCACCCGACACGGTGCCGCGGGGCGTCGCCGGCGGCGCGGCCGCCGCACGCGACGTACGGGAGAGGGCCGTGTCGCCGGCGTGGCGGTGCGTCCCGGACGACCGGCCGGCCGGGGTCCGTCCGACCGGGGTCGGTTCACCGGACGGGCGTGAAATCCCTCGCGCCGATGAAGTCGGGCCGCCGTACCGGTGCCGCGAACGGCTCCACCGCCGCGTTCTCCACGCTGTTGAACACGATGAAGACGTTGCTGCGCGGGAACGGCGTGATGTTGTCGCCGGAGCCGTGCATGCAGTTGCAGTCGAACCAGGTCGCCGAACCGGCCTTGCCCGTGAACAGCTTGATGCCGTGCTCGCCCGCGAGCGCGGTCAGCGCCTCGTCCGACGGCGTGCCCGCGTCCTGCATCTGGAGGGACTTCTTGTAGTTGTCCTCGGGCGTGGCTCCCGCACACCCGAGGAACGTGCGGTGCGAGCCCGGCATGATCATGAGCCCGCCGTTGGTGTCGAGGTTCTCGGTCAGCGCGATCGAGACGGACACCGTCCGCATGTTGGGCAGACCGTCCTCGGCGTGCCAGGTCTCGAAGTCGGAGTGCCAGTAGAAACCGCCGGCCCCGAAGCCCGGCTTGACGTTGATCCGTGACTGGTGGACGTACACGTCGGAGCCGAGGATCTGCCGGGCCCGGCCGACGACGCGCTCGTCACGGACCAGCCGCGCGAACACCTCGCTCATCCGGTGCACCTCGAAGACCGAGCGGATCTCCTTCGACTTCGACTCGACGATCGACCGCTCGTCGGCACGGACCGCCGGATCGGCCACCAGCCGGTCCAGCTCCCGCCGGTACACCTCGACCTCGTCCGGGGTGATCAGCTGGTCGACGGCGAGGAAGCCGTCGCGCTCGTAGGCCTGGAGCTCCGCCGTCGAGACCGGGCCCGGGGTGTCCGGTGCGCCCCAGACGACCGGGTCCTGGCGCGGGACGGCGACCTCGTTCGCGCCGCGGCTCGGGTACAGGTCGGTGATCGTGGTCATGGGTGTCACACCCCCTCGGGCTCGGTGAGCAGCGGGTACACGCCGTTCTCGTCGTGGTCCTCCCGGCCCGTGACGGGCGGGTTGAACACGCAGACGCAGTGGAAGTCCTCCTTGACGCGCAGTGTGTGCCGCTCGTGGCCGTCGAGGAGGTACATGGTGCCGGGAGTGATCGTGTACGTCCTCCCGGTCTCCTGGTCGGTCAGTTCGGCCTCGCCCTTGGTGCAGACGACGGCCTCGATGTGGTTCGCGTACCACATCGACGTCTCGGTCCCGGCGTACAGGATCGTCTCGTGCACGGAGAAGCCGACCCGCTCCTTGGCGAGGACGATCCGCTTGCTCTCCCAGGTGCCGGACTTCGCCTTGACGTGCCGGTCGGTGCCTTCGATGTCCTTGAACGATCGGACGATCATGGGGGGTTGTCTCCTCCTCGCTAGACGGTTTCCCGGACGGCGCGGGCGAGGATGCTCAGACCCTCGTCCAGTTCGTCGGGGGTGATGGTGAGGGCGGGCAGCAGCTTGACCACCTCGCCCTCCGGTCCGGACGTCTCGATGAGCAGTCCGAGTTCGAAAGCCCGCCGGGCGACCCGCGAGGCCCGCGCCTTCTCGTGGAACTCCAGGCCCCACACCAGCCCTCGGCCGCGGTACTCCTTCACGTCGGCGAGGTTCTCCTCGGTGATGGAGACCAGCTCCCGCTCGACCTGCTCGCCCCGGGCGCGGGTCTGCTTCTCCATGGCCGCGCCGTCGGCCCAGTACGTCTCCAGCGCCGCGGTGGCGGTGACGAACGCCGGGTTGTTGCCGCGGAAGGTGCCGTTGTGCTCGCCCGGCTCCCAGATGTCGAGTTCCGGCTTGAACAGGCACAGCGACATCGGCAGGCCGTAACCGCTGATCGACTTCGACACGGTGACGATGTCGGGCGTGATGCCGGCCTCCTCGAAGGAGAAGAAGGCGCCCGTACGACCGCAGCCCATCTGGATGTCGTCGACGATCAGCAGCATGTCCTGCCGCTCGCACAGCTCCTTCAGGGCCCGCAGCCACTCCGGGCGGGCGACGTTGATGCCGCCCTCGCCCTGCACGGTCTCCACGATCACCGCGGCGGGCTTGTTGAGGCCGGACCCCTGGTCCTCCAGCAGCCGCTCGAACCACAGGAAGTCCGGGACCTGGCCGTCGAAGTAGTTGTCGAACGGCATGGGGGTGCCGTGCACCAGCGGTACGCCGGCGCCCGCCCGCTTGAAGGCGTTGCCGGTGACGGCGAGGGCGCCCAGGGACATGCCGTGGAAGGCGTTCGTGAACGACACGATCGCCTCCCGCCCCTTCACCTTGCGGGCCAGCTTGAGCGCCGACTCGACGGCGTTGGTGCCGGTCGGTCCGGGGAACATGACCTTGTACGGCAGGTCGCGCGGGCGCAGCACCAGGTCCTGGAAGGTGCGCAGGAAGGACCGTTTGGCCGTGGTCGACATGTCCAGGCCATGGGTGACCCCGTCCCGGGAGAGGTAGTCGATCAGCGCCCGTTTCAGGACCGGGTTGTTGTGGCCGTAGTTGAGTGAGCCGGCTCCGGCGAAGAAGTCGAGGTAGGCGTGGCCGTCCTCGTCGTACATCCGGCTGCCCCGCGCCTGGTCGAACACGGTGGGCCAGCCACGGCAGTAGCTGCGCACCTCGGACTCCAGGGTCTCGAAGACGCTCAGGTCGGGCTGGGTGATGGTCACGGCGAAACGCTCCTCAGTGCGACGGGTGGGTCAACGGGCCGATGCGGTACAGGACTTCGGGATCGTGCGGGCCGTCCGGGAAGAGCCCGGCGTCGAACAGGACCTCACGGCTGACGCTCGCCCCGTGCCGGGCGGCGTAGGAGGTGAACAGCCGCTCGGAGGCGGTGTTGCCCGGCGTGATCGTGGTCTCGACGGAGGTGACGCCGTGCTCGGCGGCGATCCGGGCGGTCAGCCCGTCGAGCATCGAGGCGGCGAGTCCACGGCCGCGATACGCCGGGTCGACCGCCACCTGCCAGACGAGCAGGGTGCGCGGACGCTCCGGCCGGACGTATCCGGTGACGAACCCGACGGGCCGTCCGTCCTCCCCGCGCGCCACCGCCGAGGTCCCGGCGAAGTCGCGGCACCACAGCAGATAGCTGTACGAGGAGTTCAGGTCGAGCGTTCCGGAGTCCTTGGCGATTCGCCAGAGAGCGGCTCCGTCCGTCACCGACGGGCGGTCGATCTGGAGGTCTGCTTGTGCGGCGGTCATGCAAATTGAATTTACCGAGGGAAATTTAAAAATGCATGGCGGTAGGGGCTTACGCGCGCGGCCGTCCCGTGTTATCACGCGGGCGCGGACGGTCCGCAGACTGCGGGCGAATATGGTGATTCGCCCGCCATAAAAGCCTCAAAAAGGTCAGCCTGTGGGACGTGTCACATGGGTGTAACCTTCACGAGATCCCCGCGAATCACGCCCCTGAGCGTTAGCGAAATCTTTGCGTTTAGGTACTGAATGAGCGGGCAGAAGAATGCGGGGAACTACCTTGAATAGGAATTCGACAATTAATCTGGAATTCGGGCCGCGAGGTATTGTGATGCGGCCCGTCCGGAGTTTGCCGTCGGCAGGCGGCGTTCGAGGAACACCCTCGCCGCCGCTACTGCCGCTACTGCCGCTACTGCCGCTAACGCCACGCGCCCTCCGCGGCCCGGCGGGCCGCCTCCAGGTCCACGTCCAGCCCCATCCCGACCAGTGCGGCGCCCAGCGCCGCCAGGCTCGCCTGCACCGCCCCCACGGTCGCGTCCGTACCGTAGTGGTTGACCCGGATCATCTCCTTCGCCAGCGCACCCCCGCCCGCGGCCAGCGGCAGCGCGGGGTCGGCCGCCAGCGCCCGGGCCACCAGCTCCGAGGCCACCACTGCGGGCGGCGTCCGCAGGGTCGTGGCGACCGGCGCGGCGTCCCTCTCCTCGTGCACATACGGCTCCAGGCCGCCGCCCAGGGCCACCGCCCCGGCCCGGGTGGCCAGCGCGGCGCCCCGGTGCCGGGCCATCACCGCTTCCGGTCCCACCGTCTCGATCCGCTCGAGGCACGCCTCCAGCGCGAGCATCTCCAGCTGGGCCGGCGCGTGCAGCAGCGCCTTGCGTCCGCCGTCGGCCCACCGCTCCTTCCAGTCGAGCAGCGACAGGTACGACCGGCGCGGCGCCCGGGGGTTCGCGGCCATCCGCGCCCACGCCCGCTCGCTCACCGACACCGCCGAGACCCCGGCCGGACCGCCCATCGCCTTCTGCGCGCCGATCACGCACAGGTCGACGCCCCACGCGTCCGGCAGCACCGGCTCGGCCCCGACGGAGGCGACCGCGTCCAGGTAGAACAGCGCGCCGTGCTCCCGCACCACGTCACCGATCTCCGCGACCGGGTTGGTGTTGCCGGTCGCCGCCTCGGCGTGCACCAGCGACACGAAGTCGATCTCCGGGTGCTCATCGAGCGTCTGCCGGATCTGCTCGGCGGTGACCGCCGTGTGGAAGGGCACGGCCAGATCGATCACCGTGGCGCCGCAGTCGCGCAGCCAGTCGCCGAAGGTCTGTCCGTACGGGCCGGTGATCACGTTCAGGGCCGTGGTGCCGGGGCCCGCCGTCCCGCGGATCGCGCCCTCCAGCGGCAGCAGCGCCTCGCCCTGCATGATCACGACGTCCTGCCGGGTGCCGAGCAGCCGGGCCACCCGGTCCTCGATCGAGGCGAAGTGCGCGGCGCTCAGTGGGGGCAGGTCGAGGAAGGGGTGGGTCACGGCGGTGCTCTCTTCGCTCTCTTCACTCACGGGTGGTCGACGCCGACGAGCGTATCCGGCGGCGCTCGCACCCCTCCCGACAGGCGAGTTCTTAGGTCGGACAGTCGCTTGGCCATCGGTTTGGTTTGAGATACCCAAACATCTCCTTATAATCGGAACCCACAGTTCACCCACCCCCCACGGACCCCTTCAGGAGGTCACCCCGTGAACACGCTCCTCGGACGCCGGGCCCGCGTCCTGGCCGCCACCACAGCGACGGTCGGACTGGTCCTCGTGGCCGGCTGCTCCTCGAGCGACGGCGGCGGCGGTACCAAGACAGCGGCCGGCGGGGTCGAACTCGCAAAGGCCGGGCAGCTCACCACCTGCACCCACCTGCCCTACCCGCCCTTCCAGTCGGAGATCGACGGCAAGGTGCAGGGCTTCGACGTCTCGCTGATCGACCTGGCCGCCAAGAACCTCGGCGTGCGGCAGGAGATCCTCGACACGCCGTTCGAGAACTTCAAGACCGGCGCGTTCCTCAACGCCGGTCAGTGCGACGTGGCCGCCGCCGGCATGACCATCACGGCGGAGCGCAAGAAGAACGTCGACTTCTCCGAGCCGTACTTCGACGCCACCCAGGCCGTCCTGGTCGACAAGAAGAGCGGCATCGGCTCCTTCGCGGACCTCAAGGGCCGGAAGGTCGGCGCCCAGGCGCAGACCACCGGCGAGGACTACGCGAAGAGCAAGGGGCTCGACCCGGTCTCCTTCGAGTCCTCCGACGCCGTCCTCAACGGCCTGCGCACCGGCCAGGTCAAGGCCGTCGTCATCGACTACCCGGTCGTCCAGGGCTGGCTGAAGGACAAGGCCAACGCCGACGCCTTCAAGGTCGTCGACAACCTGAACACCGGAGAGCAGTACGGCTTCACGGTGAAGAAGGGCAACACCAAGCTCCTCGCCGCCATCGACAAGGCGATCACCGACGCCAAGGCCGACGGCACGTACAAGAAGCTCTACGAGAAGTGGATCGGCCCGTACGACGCGTCCGCCGCCTCGCCGTCCGCCTCATGAGCGGTACCACCGAGGCCGAGGTCCAGCCCCGCAGGAAGGGGCTGAGCCGACGGCGGAGGCGCAGCCTGTCGCGCGGAGCGCAGTACGCGGTCTTCGCCGCCGTCGTGATCCTCTTCGCGGTGACGGCCGACTGGGCCCGCCTGAAGAACCAGTTCGCGCAGTGGGACATCGCCCGGCAGATGTTCCCGGACGTCATCACGCTGGCGCTGAAGAACACCGTGCTGTTCACGGTCTCCGGCTTCGTGCTCGGCCTGGCCCTCGGCCTGGTCGTCGCGCTGATGCGGCTGTCGTCCGTCGGCCCCTACCGCTGGATCGCGAGCGTCTACATCGAGATCTTCCGCGGCCTGCCCGCGCTGCTGATCTTCGTCTTCATCGGCGTGGCCGTGCCGCTGGCGTTCCCCGGCACGGAGATCCCGGGCGGGACCTACGGCAAGGCCGCCATCGGACTCGGCCTGATCGGCGCCGCCTACATGGCGGAGACGTTCCGCGCGGGTATCCAGGCGGTCCCCAAGGGACAGCTGGAGGCGGCCCGTTCGCTGGGCTTCTCGCCCGCCCGCGCGATGGTCTCGATCGTCATCCCGCAGGCCTTCCGGATCATCCTGCCGCCGCTCACCAACGAACTCGTGATGCTCTTCAAGGACTCCTCCCTGGTGCTGCTCCTCGGAGTGACCCTGGAGGAGCGCGAACTGTCCAAGTACGGCCGGGACCTGGCCAGCACGACCGCCAACTCCACGCCGATCCTCGTCGCCGGCCTGTGCTACCTGCTGGTCACGATCCCGCTCGGCTTCGTCGTACGCCGTATGGAGGCCAAGGCGCAGGAGGCCGTCGCATGAGCCGACCGGAGATCGAGGTCAAGGACCTGCACAAGTCCTTCGGCGGCAACGAGGTGCTGCGCGGCATCGACCTGGAGATCGGCCAGGGCGAGGTCGTCTGCGTCATCGGCCCCTCGGGGTCGGGCAAGTCGACCCTGCTGCGCTGCGTGAACCTCCTGGAGGAACCCACTCGGGGCCAGGTCTTCGTCGGCGGCGCCGAACTGACCGACCCGGACGTCGACATCGACGCCGTCCGCCGCCGGATCGGCATGGTCTTCCAGCAGTTCAACCTCTTCCCGCACCTGTCGGTGACCGAGAACCTCACCCTGCCGCAGCGCCGGGTGCTGCGCCGCGGCAAGGCGGAGGCCGCGAGGATCGCCGCCGAGAACCTGGCGCGGGTCGGGCTGTCCGAGAAGGCGGACGCCTACCCGGCCTCCCTCTCCGGCGGCCAGCAGCAGCGCGTCGCCATCGCCCGCTCCCTGGCGATGGGCCCCGCGGTGATGCTCTTCGACGAGCCGACCTCGGCGCTCGACCCGGAACTGGTCGGGGACGTCCTCGCGGTCATGCGCATGCTCGCGAACGAGGGGATGACGATGATGGTCGTCACCCACGAGATGACCTTCGCCCGGGAGGTCGCCGACCGGGTCGTCTTCATGGACGGCGGAGTGATCGTCGAGGACGGCACCCCGGAGGAGGTCATCGGCGACCCGCGCCACGAACGCACCCGGCACTTCCTCTCCCGTCTCCTCGACCCCGCGATGGCCGAGGTGGAGGAAGAGACCTCGGACCAGGTGGGCGGATCCGCCTAGCGGCTCACTAAGGTGCGGTGCATGAGCGATCACACGGTGCTGCACGTGAAGGGGCGGGTGCTGGCCGGCCCGGACGACACCGACGTCCGGGACGAGCTGTGGGTGGTCGGCGGCCGGATCTCGTACGACCGTCCGGCCGGCGCCCGCGACATCCGCGCCGTCGAGGGCTGGGTCCTGCCCGGCCTCGTCGACGCGCACTGTCATGTCGGCCTGGGCCCGCACGGCGCGGTCGACCAGGACGTGGCCGAGAAGCAGGCGCTGACCGACCGGGAGGCCGGCACCCTGCTCATCCGCGACGCGGGCTCGCCCTCCGACACCCGCTGGACCGACGAGCGCGAGGATCTCCCGAAGATCGTCCGGGCCGGCCGGCACATCGCCCGCACCCGCCGCTACATCCGGGGCTTCGCCCACGAGATCGAGCCGGAGGACCTCGTCGCGTATGTCGCCCGGGAGGCCCGGCGCGGCGACGGCTGGGTCAAGCTGGTCGGTGACTGGATCGACCGCGACCTCGGCGACCTGTCGGCCTGCTGGCCGCGCGCGGCGGTCGAGGCCGCGATCGCCGAGGCCCACCGCCTGGGCGCCCGCGTCACCGCCCACTGCTTCGCCGAGGACTCCCTGCGGGACCTGGTCGAGGCCGGCATCGACTGCATCGAGCACGCGACGGGCCTGACCGAGGACACCATCCCGCTGTTCGCCGAACGGGGCGTGGCCATCGTCCCGACCCTCGTCAACATCGCGACCTTCCCGCGGCTCGCCGCCGGCGGCGAGAGCAGGTACCCGCGCTGGTCGGCCCATATGCGACGGCTGCACGAGCGCCGCTACGACACGGTGCGCGCCGCCTACGACGCCGGCGTCCCGGTGTACGTCGGCACCGACGCCGGCGGCACGCTCGCGCACGGCCTGGTGGCCGGGGAGGTCGCGGAACTGGTGACGGCCGGAATCCCCCCGGTCGAGGCCCTGGCGGCTACGACGTGGGGCGCGCGCGACTGGCTGGGCCGACCCGGTCTGGAGGAGGGGGCACCGGCGGACCTGGTCGTGTACGAGGGCGACCCGCGGGCCGACGTACGGGTGCTGGCGGCTCCGCTGCGGGTGGTGCTGAACGGGCGCGTCGTCGGCTGAGTGCTCCGTGGGAGGCACCGCGACGAACCGCCCGCCCGAACCGCTCGGTTGACGGGGCGTGACCGGCCGGCCGGCTGCGTCGTTGCGCTCCCTCGCACGCGCGGGTGCGTCAACCCGCGCGCTCGCACGGAGGGAGCCGTGGGGGTGTCGCTGGGGAACACCCGTGCCGTGAGATTCGAAAAGATTCGCGGAAACCCCACGATGGAGTGAAGTGCCCCAGGATTGCCGCCCGTTCACTCCCAGTGCGTAATTCTTGCCGGGTCCCGAGCACGTCTCTTCTGGGGGTCCCACGCCTTGAACGGCAACCACTTCCGCATGCCCGCACGCCGTCTCGCCGCCGTCGCCGCGGCCACTTCCCTGGCCGCCGGTCCCGCGGCCCTCGCCGCGGCGGAGCCGGCCCACGCGACCACCGGCCAGGGCCGCGCGAGCGCCGCCGTCCTGCGCACCGGCCTCGACGTGGCCCTCGTCGACAAGACCGTGGACGTCCCTCTCGCGGTCTCCCTCAACGAGGTCGAGGCGCCGCACCGGCAGAACGCGCGGGAGACCGCGCTCACCGCCCACCTCGACGGCGTCGACAGCGGAAAGCCGTTCAGCGTGCTGCGCGCCGACGTGGCGACCGCGAAGGCCACGGTCACCGCCACCAAGGCCGAGGGGCTCACCGACCTCGCGCACGTCAAGCTCCATGTGCCCGGCCTGCCCCTGCTGTCCGTCATCGAGGTCGACGGCATCACCTCGAAGGCGACCTGCGAGGCCGGGAAGACCCCGGTCGCCTCGGCCGACGTCCTCGGCTCGGTGACCGTCCTCGGCAAGCGGACCACGCTGACCGCGGGCGGCCCCACGAACGTCAAGGTGCCCGGCGTGGGAGAGGTGCGCCTGGACCTATCCAAGCGCGAGACCACCTCCCGCACGGCGGCCGCGACCGCGCTCGAACTCACGGTGTCCATCAACCCGTTGAACCTCAACGTGGCCGAGGTGACGGGCACCCTGAGCCTCGCGAAGGCGACCTGCGAGGCCCCCGCCGCGCCGGCGGCACCGGCACCGGCGGGCGCCGACCCGGCATCCGACGTGCAGCCCCAGGGCGCCCCCGCGAAGGCCGACCTGGCCGAGACCGGCGGGAGTTCGATGACGCCGTACCTCGTGGGCGGCGCCGTCGCGCTGCTGGTGGCCGGCGGGGGAGCGGTGGCGGTGGCGCGGCGCCGGGGCTGAATCGACGCCGGCAGCGGCTGAGGGGCAGGGGCAGGGTCCGGGGGGAGAGGGCGGCGTCTCCCGGACCGGGGGACTGGTAGGGGCGGAGGGGGGCGTCCCCCGTCCCGCCCCCGTCTCACCCCGTCAACGCCCGCCCCAGCGCCGCCAGAAAAGCGTTCACCGTAGCCCGGTCCCGCACCGCGAGCCGTACCCACTCCTCGCCCAGCCCGGGAAACGTGTCGCCGCGCCGTACCGCGAAGCCCAGCTCCCGCAGCCGCCGTCGTACGGCGCCCGCCTCCGGCATCCGGACCAGCACGAACGGTCCCTCGGCCGGCCCCACGACCTGCACGCCCGCTGACGCCAACCCCGCGAGGCCCGCGACCAGATGGGCCCGGTCACCGGCGACGCGACGAGCCGCGTGGGCCGCCTCCGCCAGCGCCCGCGGGTCCACGCACGCCTCGGCCGCCGCGAGCGCGGGCGTGGACACCGGCCACAGCGGCTGGGCCCGCTCCAGCGCGGTGACCGTCTCGGGGGACGACAGCACATAGCCGATGCGCAGTCCGGCCAGGCCCCATGTCTTGGTGAGGCTGCGCAGCACCACGAGGCCCGGCACGTCCGTCCGCCCGGCCAGGGCCTCCCGCTCGCCCGGCACGGCGTCCATGAAGGCCTCGTCGACCACCAACGTCCGCCCGGGGCGGGCGAGTCCGGCGATCAGCGCGGCCGGATGCAGCACCGACGTGGGATTCGTCGGATTGCCGATCACCACCAGGTCCGCGTCCTGAGGCACCGAGGCCGGATCCAGCCGGAAGCCGTCCGCCGCCCGCAGGAGCACCCGGTCGACGGTGTGCCCGGCGTCCCGCAGCGCCGCCTCCGGCTCGGTGAACTGCGGGTGCACGACCACGGGCCGACGCACCTTCAGCGCGCGCGCCAGCAGCACGAACGCCTCCGCCGCGCCCGCCGTCAGCAGCACCCGGTCCACCGGCAGTCCGTGCCGTGCCGCCACCGCCGCCCGTGCCGCCCGCCCGTCCGGATAGGCGGCGAGCCCGCCGAGCGACCCGGCGATCCGTTCCCGCAGCCAGGCCGGGGGCGTGTCCGCGCGGACGTTGACGGCCAGGTCGACCAGCTCCGCCCCGTCGTCGCGGACCTCGGCGTCCCCGTGATGCCGCAGGTCAGGACCCTCTTCGAGGGAGTCGTCAGTGCGCATGCGAATGCGTGTGCCCCCCGTGCTGATGGTGCCCGTGGTGGCCGTCGTGATGCCCGTCGTCGTCCGGGTGGAAGTGCGGCTGCTGCGGCAGCCCCACCTTGTCCTCGAAGCCCGGCAGCGCGATGCGGTACACGCACGAGTCGCAGTTCATCCGCAGATCGCCCTTCACCGCCTCCTCGTACCGTTCCCTCACCAGGTCCAGGAGCTCCGGCTCGGCACCGATCACGTCCGCCGACCGCACCTCGACCCCGGGATGCGCGGCCGCCCAGCCCTCCGTCTGCTGACGTACCCGCTCCGGGAGGACGCCGGTGAACAGGAAGTAGGGCAGGACGACGATCCGGCGGGCGCCCAGCCGCACACACCGGTCGAGGCCGCTGGGCACGTCCGGTGCCGCCAGCGACACGAACGCCGTCTCCACGCCCGCGTAACCGCGCCCCTCCCACAGCAGCCGCGCCGCCTTGTGCACCTCGGCGTTGGCGTCCGGGTCGGTCGAGCCGCGCCCGACCAACAGCACAGTCACGTCGGCCCGGTCCTCGGGCGTGCGGCCCGCACCGCCGAGCGCCTCGTCCAGGCGCCGCTCCAGCACGTTCAGCAGCGACGGGTGCGGGCCCAGCGGACGGCCGTAGGTGTACGAGATCCCGGGGTGCCGTTCCTGCTCACGCGACAGCGCCGCCGGAATGTCCCCCTTGGCGTGCCCGGCGGACACCAGCATCAGCGGTACGGCGGCGAACCGGCGCACCCCCCGCTCCACCAGCTCGGTCACCGCGTCGCCCAGCGGCGGCGGGGACAGCTCGATGAAGCCGCCCGCGACGGGCAGTTCGGGGTGGCGGCGGCCCAACTCCCGTACGAAGGAACGGAACGCCTCGGCTCCGGCCTCGTCCCGGGTGCCATGGCCGGCGATGAGCAGGGCGGGCGGCGGGGTGGTCACGATTTCTCCTCGGAATGCGAAACGGACTGATACAGCAGGGCGTTGAGCGCGGCCGCGGCGACCGCCGAGCCGCCCTTCTCGGACACGTTGCTCACTGCGGGCAGCCCGCTCTCGCGCAACGCGGCCTTGGACTCGACCGCCCCGACGAACCCGACGGGCAGACCGATGACGAGCGCGGGGGCGGCGCCCAGCGTCAGCAGCTCCTCCAGAGCGGTCGGCGCACAGCCGATCACCCACAGGGCACCGGGGCCGACCTCCTCGTACGCCAGCCGGATCGCGTGCGCCGAACGGGTCAGCCCGGCGCCGGACCTCGCGTCCTTCAGACGACAGACGGTCTCGCGGCGCGTGATGCCCGCGGCGACCATCTCCACGTCCACGACCACCGGCGCCCCCGCGTGCAGCGCGGCGTGCGCCCTCTCCAACGTCCCCTCGTCCATGACGAGATCGTCGGCGTATTCGAGGTCGGCCGCGGAGTGGACGACCCGCTCCACCACCGCCCGGGTCAGCGGCGCGAAGCGCGAGGTGTCCAGCCGGGCCCGCAGCCGCCGGAAGGACTCCTGCTCGATCGGATGGACCACACGGTTCACTGAGGCTCCTCCTGCCAGCGGTAGCCGCGCGGGGTCACCATGCGCCCCGCGATCTGCCGGGTCGCCGTGTTGCCCACGGTCACGACCGTCATCATGTCGACCGTCGCCGGGTCCAGCGCGGCCAGCGTGGAGACCCGGCTGGACTCGTCCGGGCGCGAGGCGTTGCGTACGACACCGACCGGCGTCATGGGCTCCCGGTGCTCCGCGAGGATCGCCAGGGCCTTCGGCAGCTGCCAGTCGCGGCCCCGGCTGCGCGGGTTGTAGAACGTCACGACGATGTCCGCCTCGGCCGCGGCCCGCACCCGCCGCTCGATGACCTCCCACGGCGTGTGCAGGTCGGACAGGCTGATCGAGACATGGTCGTGGCCCAGCGGCGCGCCCAGGATCGCCCCGGCCGCCAGCGCCGCCGTCACCCCGGGCACCCCGACCACGTCGATGTCGTCGGACGCCTCGGCGAGCGCGGGCGACGCCATGGCGTACACGCCCGCGTCCCCGCTCCCGATCAGCGCGACGGCCCGCCCGCGCCGGGCCTGCGCCACCGCGGTGCGCGCCCGCTCCTCCTCCGCGCCGAGCCCCGACTCCAGGATCCGGGTACCGGGCCGCAGCAGATCACGGATCTGGTCGACGTACTGGTCGAGTCCGACGAGCACGGACGCCCGCCGCAACTCCGCCTCGGCGCGCGGTGTCAGCAGGTCCCGGGCGCCGGGACCGAGCCCGACCACCGCGAGCCGCCCGCGCCCCGGACGCCGTACGACCGCGCAGGTCGCCATCGCCGGCCGCCCGTCGGCGCGCCGCGACTTCCGCTTGGGAACGAGGAGTTCACCGCCCCGCACGAGGGCGGCGGCCTCCGCGACGGAGGGCGTGCCGACGGCGGCGAGCGGCGCGTCGGAGGGGTTCGGCACCTCGACATCCGCCAACTCCCCGGCACGGTAGGTCACCAGCGGCACGCCGAGCCGCGCGGCGGCGGCGACGATGCCGGGCTCCTGCGCCTTGGCGTCGACGGTGGCGAGTTCGGCGACGCTGCGCGCGGACAGCCCCGCCTCCCGCAACGCCCCCTCGACCAGCCCGAGCACCTCGTCGGCCGGGGCCCCCTTGGCCGCGCCGACCCCGACGACCAGGGACGGCGGACGCAGCAGCACCTCGTGCGCGGCGGCCTCCACCGCGCGGTCGGTCAGCCGGATCGTGTACGCGCCGCGCGCCGCCACCGGCAGCGCGGGCAGCGGCCAGGACACCTCCTCGCGCAGCGCGACCGGCTCCCCGTCCAGCAGGGCCCGGGTCACCCCGGCGACGTCTCCCTCCACGGGGAGGCCGAGCGTGTCGAGACCGGGCACGCCCACCGCGTCGGTCGCGGTCGTCACCACCGGCTCGGCGCCCAGCAACCCGCCGACCGCACGGGCCAGTTCGTTGGCACCGCCGCCGTGCCCGCCCACCAGCGACACGGCGAACCGCCCGCCCTCGTCGACGCACACGACACCCGGGTCGGTTCGCTTGTCGCCCAGCAGCGGCGCGACGAGCCGTACCACCGCCCCCGTCGCCAGGAAGCACACCAGCTGCTCGCACTCCGCGAACGCCCGCCGTACGGCGTCCCCCACGGGCTCGTCGTACACCCGCGTACGGTCGGGCCAGGCCGCGGCCAGCCGGTCGCGCGCCGCCGCCCCGGCCGCGGTGGCGGAAATGAGGCCGATCACTGAGCAACTCCTTCGCTACGCACCGCGGGGCGGGTGCCCCACAGCAGGAACACGGGATTGGCAGCCGCCAGCCGGGTCACGTCCCCCGGCAGCGGCGCGAGCCGCGACGACTGCAGCAGCACCCCTTCGCAGTCGAACCCGGCGCCGGTGAGCGCCGCCCGCGCGGCCGGCACCCGGTCCAGCGCGGCCATCGCGACGACCACGCTCCGCCGGGCCCGCCGCGCGCACGCGGTGACGACGGCGGGCAGTTCACGGCCCCCGCCGCCGACGAACACCGCGTCGGGATCGTCGAGTTCGGCCAGCGCCGCCGGCGCCGTGCCCCGCACCACGTGCACGTCCACGCCGTGCGCGGCGGCGTTGGCGCGGATCCGTGCGACACCGTCCGGGGTCTTCTCCACCGCGCTGACGGCGGCGCCCAGCCGCGCGCACTCCACGGCCACCGATCCGGAGCCCGCGCCGACGTCCCAGACCAGGTCACCCGGGCGCGGCCCGAGCCGGGCCAGCGCCAGCGCCCGCACCTCGAACTTGGTGATCATCGAGTCGCGGTGCGCGAACCCGCTCTCCTCCAGCGCCCAGCCCGCCGGTCCCGGCGCCGCCCCGGCGACCGTGCGCATCCCGCCGACCGTCCGTGTCTCGTCCAGGCACAGCACCACGTTCACCGCCGCACCCCAGTCACGGGCGGCGGCCTGCGCCGGCGTCACCCGCTCGACGCGTTCGCGCGCGGGGTCGCCCAGCGCCGAGGCCACCACCAGGACCCGGTCGGCGCACGCGCGGGCGAGGGCCGCGCCCAGCTCGGCGGGGCCGGCGCCGGGCCCGGTCAGCACGGCGGCCTTCGGATGCGCGCGGCACACGTTGACCGCGCCGCGCAGCTCCCGCCCGTGCGCGCTGACGACCACGGCGTCGTCCCAGGGCAGCCCGATCCGGGCGAACGCGGCCGCCACGGAGGACACCCCGGGCCGGACGTCGAGCGCCCCGGCCCCGAACCGCTGCGCGAGCACCCGCACGATCCCGAAGAAGCCCGGGTCCCCGGAGGCGAGCACGACGACCGGCCGCCCCTTGCCGACATACTCCTCGACGGTGTCGAGGGCGGGCGCCAGCGCCCCCAGGACGATCAGCTCGGCCCTCTCCGGCACCGCGGGCCGTACGGCGTCCAGGTGCCGCCGGCCGCCCACGACGAGCTCCGCCCCCGCGAGGACGTCCGCGGGCGGCGGCGCACCGGTTCCCGTGCCGACGACCGTGATCACGTGCCGGCGCCCCGGGCGCGCAGTGCCTTGCGGGCCTCCGGGTCCGCCTTGCGGTAGCCGTGGAAGTGGCCCGGGTGGTAGAGGTGCGAGCGCGTACCGCTGGCGTCGAGCGCCGGACCGACCAGGAACAGGGTGTGTTTCCAGAGCTTGTGTTCCTTGACGGTCTCCTCCAGCGTGCCGATCGTGCACTTCACGATCAGCTCCTCCGGCCAGGTCGCCTGGTAGGCCACGACGACCGGGGTGTCCGTCGGATACCCGCCCTCCAGCAGTTCCCGCACCAGCTGGCCGCTGCGCGCCGCCGACAGGAAGACCGCCATGGTCGTCCCGTGCCGGGCGAACTCGCGCACCTCCTCCCCGGGCGGCATCGGCGTCTTGCCGCCGCCGAGCCGGGTCAGCACCACGGACTGCGCGACCTCGGGGATGGTCAACTCGCGCTGCGCGAGCGCGGCGACGGCCGAGAAGGAGGAGACGCCGGGCACGACCTCCGTCTCGATCCCGAGCACGTCGCACCGGTCGAGCTGCTCCTGCGTACCGCCCCACAGCGCGGGGTCGCCGGAGTGGATCCGGGCCACGCGCAGCCCGTCCCCGAGGGCCCGCTCGTACACCGCCACCACGTCCTCCAGGGACATGGCCGCCGAGTCGAGGATCTCCGCGTCCTCACGCGCGTGTTCGAGGACCTCCGCCTGGACCAGGCTCGCGGCCCAGATCACGACGTCGGCCTCGGCGATGGCGCGCGCGGCCCGGAACGTCAGCAGGTCGGCGGCGCCGGGGCCGGCACCGACGAAGGTCACCTTGCCGGTGGTGGCATCGGCCATGGGTTCGAGTCCTCTCGTACGGAACTTCAACGTGACGGGGGTCGGATGTGCGCGACCCGGGGTCGATCGGATAGCAAGGGCACATGGCGGTCTTCGTCGCGCTCGGCGCGTTCCTGATGACGCTGGCCGGCGGCTGGACGGCACAGCGGGTGACCGACCGCCGCCATCTCGTCCTCGGCCTGGCCGGCGGCCTGATGCTCGGCGTGGTCGGCCTGGACCTGCTGCCCGAGGCACTGCGGGCGGCGGGCACCGAGATCCACGGCGTACCGGCCGCGCTGCTGCTCTTCGTGGCCGGCTTCCTGCTGGCCCATATGGTGGAACGTCTGCTGGCCGCTCGTCAGGCCGGGCACGGCGCGGACGAGAGCGGGCATCCGGCCGCGCCCCCGGGACACCCCGGGCAGGCCCCGCGCGACGGCCGGGCACCCGAGGTGGGCCTGACGGCGGCCGCCGCGATGGTCGGACACAGCGCCATGGACGGCGTCGCGATCGGTGCGGCCTTCCAGGTCGGCCACGGCATGGGCACGGCGGTCGCGCTCGCGGTGATCGCCCACGACTTCGCGGACGGCTTCAACACGTACACGATCACCAGCCTGTACGGGAACGCCCGGCGCAAGGCGCTCGCCATGCTGTTCGCGGACGCGGCGGCACCGGTCCTCGGCGCCGCCTCGACCGCGTTCTTCACCCTCCCCGAGCAACTGCTCGGCGGCTATCTCGGTCTCTTCGGCGGTGCGCTGCTCTATCTCGCGGCGGCCGAGATCCTCCCCGAGGCCCACCACGAGCACCCCGCCCAATCGACCCTGCTGTGCACGGTCGCGGGCGTGGCGTTCATCTGGCTGGTGGTGGGCTTGGCCGGATGAGCCGCTGGACCCGGTGGAGACGCCAGACCCGGTGGAGACGGCGGATATGGCGAAACCGGTAGTGCCGGTAGTGCCGGTAGTGCCGGTGGTGCCGGTAATGCCGGTAGTGCCGGATGGGCCGGACGCGCCGCGGGCCGTCACAGTTTGCCGCCCCGGCCGCCGTCCCGCGGCGCGGGCGCGATGAGCGTCGAGAGATAGGGCAGCGGACCGTCCCCGAGGTCCACGGCCGGCTGGATGGACTCGTCGGCCAGCCCCAGTGCCGAGCCCCACACGGCACCCTCGAGCCGCCCGGTCTCGCGCAGCGCCTCCGCGACCTCCCCGGCCTGCCGACCGAACTTGTACGCGACGACGGTGCCGGGCCCGTTCAACGCGTCCTTGAGCACGGCGGCCCCGGCGGTGACCGGCACGAGGGTCAGCGGCTCGGTCCCCTCGGTGAGCACCGCGCCCGAACGCGCCGCGAGATCCTGCATGGCGGTGATCCCGGGCACGGTCTCAACGACGACCCCCGGCACCGACTCGGCGATGGTCAGCGCGAGATAGGTGAAGGTCGAGTACACGTTCGGATCGCCGATGGTCGCGAAGGCGACGCTGCCGTGCGCCTCCAGCAGCCCGGCGACCCGCGCCCCGGCCGCGTCCCAGGCGGCCTCGCGCCGGGCCCGGTCGCTGCGCTCGTTCAGCGCGAACACGACCCGGACGACCTTCTCCTCGGGCACGTAGTGCAGCACGGTCGCCTCGGCCCTGCCGCGCTCACCGCCGTCCGTCCCGTCCGCCGCGGCCATCACCGGTACGACGACCACCTCGGCGGCCCGCAGCGCGTTGACCCCCTTGACGGTCACCAGCTCGGGGTCGCCGGGACCGACTCCTACTCCGATCAGTCTGCTGCTCATGACGTCCGGCACCTCTCGACGAACCGACGGGCCGCACCGGGCGCCGACGCCCAGTGCGTGTGCAGATAACTCGCGTGCACCCCCGCTTGGACAAAACCCTCGAGCCGCGGCCGAGGGGCACGTACCCCCCACGCCGCAGCCTCGCCCGCCCCCGGCTCGACGACGGTCCGATGGAACTCGTGGCCGCGCATCCGCTGCCCGGCGCTCGCGAGCACACTGTCGCTCACGGCCACGGCGTCCCGGTACCCGAGGGTGAGCCGCTCGCTCATCCGCGCCCGGACGTCGAGCACCCCGCACATCGGCTGCCCGTCCAGCTCCCGGCACAGGTACAACAGCCCCGCGCACTCGGCCGCGACGGGAGCCCCGCTCAGCGCCAGCTCGGCGACGGCCTTGCGCAGCGGCTCGTTGGCGGACAACTCGGCGGCGTACACCTCCGGAAAACCACCGCCGATGACCAACCCGCGGGTTCCGTCGGGGAGTTGCTCGTCCCGCAGCGGATCGAACGGCACGACGTCGGCGCCGGCGGCGGCGAGCAGCTCGCCGTGCTCGGCGTAGGAGAAGGTGAAGGCGGACCCACCGGCAACGGCGATCACCGGTGCCTTCGAGTCCCGTCCGGCGTCGTCCAGCCCGTCCCGCGTTCCGGGACGAGATCCTCCGGGCCGAACAAGGGGGTCCGGGGGCACGGTCCCCAGGGGCAGCCGTGCCGAGGAGGCAACGGCCTCGGCCGCATCCCACACCTCACCCGACAGAGCACCGGCCCCCCGCGCCAGCTCCAGCAACGCCTCCAGATCGCACCCGTCGGACACCTGCGCCGCCATCGCCGCGACAGCGCGAACCGCCTCCGTCCGCCGCTCGGCGACCGGCACCAGCCCCAGATGCCGCGACGGCGTGTCCACCCCCGCGACGCGCCGCAGCACGCCCAGCACCGGCACCCCCGCCGAGTCCAGCGCCTCCCGCAACAACTCCTCGTGCCGGTCCGACCCGACCTTGTTCAGGATCACGCCCCCGATCCGCACCTCCGGATCCCAGGACGCGAAGCCGTGCACCAGCGCCGCCACCGACCGGGACTGCGACGAGGCGTCGACGACCAGCACCACCGGCGCCCGCAGCAGCTTCGCCACCTGCGCGGTGGAGGCCAGTTCACCCTCACCGGCGGCCCCGTCGTACAGCCCCATGACCCCTTCGACGACAGCGACGTCGCAGCCGCGCGCACCGTGCGCGAACAACGGCCCGACCAACTCCGGACCGCACAGGTACGCGTCGAGGTTGCGCCCCACCCGCCCGGTGGCGAGGGCGTGATACCCGGGGTCGATGTAGTCGGGACCGACCTTGTGCGGCGACACGGCGAGTCCGCGCCCCGCGAAGGCGGCCATCAACCCCGTGGCGACGGTGGTCTTGCCGCTGCCGGAGGACGGCGCGGCGATCACCAACCGGGGTACGGAACTCACCACTCGATGCCCCTCTGCCCCTTCTGGCCGGCGTCCATCGGATGCTTGACCTTGGACATGTCGGTGACGAGATCGGCGAAGCCGACCAGCTTCTCCGGCGCGTTCCGCCCGGTGATCACCACATGCTGGGTGCCTGGCCGCGCGCGCAGCACGTCGACGACCTCGTCGGTGTCGACCCAGCCCCAGTGCATCGGGTACGCGAACTCGTCCAGCACGTACAGCCGGTACGTCTCGGCCGCCAGGTCCCGCTTGACCTGCTCCCAGCCCTCGCGGGCCTTCTCCTCGTTGCTGAGGTTGTCCCCCTGAAGGTCCCGCTGCACCCAGGACCAGCCCTCGCCCATCTTGTGCCAGTCGACGGTGCCGCCCTCGCCGGACGCCCCCAGCACCCGCAGCGCGTTCTCCTCGCCGACCTTCCACTTCGCCGACTTGACGAACTGGAACACCCCGATCGGCCACCCCTGGTTCCAGGCGCGCAGCGCGAGCCCGAACGCGGCGGTGGACTTGCCCTTCCCGATCCCGGTGTGCACCACGACCAGCGGACGATTGCGCCGCTGGCGAGTCGTCAGACCGTCGTCCGGCACCACACTCGGCTGCCCCTGAGGCACTACGCGGCCCTCCTCGAAGTCCCCTGCACGTCCCTGACCAGCCCGGCGATAGAGTCCGCCCGCAGTTCGTCCAGCGTCACCGCCGTTCCGCCCAGCTCACCCGCGAGCCGCCCGGCGAGTCCCAGCCGCACCGGCCCGGACTCGCAGTCGACGACGACCGACGCGATCTTCTCGGCCGCGAACAGCCCGGCCGCACGCCCGGCCAGGGCCACCGGTTCGGGCCCGCCCGTGGCCCGCCCGTCCGTCACGACCACCACCAGCGCCCGCCGCGCGGGGTCCCGCAGCCGCTCCACCCGCAGCACCTCGTGCGCCCGCAGCAGCCCCGCCGCGAGCGGGGTACGCCCGCCGGTCGGCAGCGACTCCAGCCGGACGGCGGCGGCGTCCACGGACGACGTCGGCGGCAACGCCACCTCCGCCGCCGTCCCGCGGAACGTCACCAGGCCCACCTTGTCGCGCCGCTGGTACGCGTCCAGCAGCAGCGACAGCACGGCGCCCTTCACCGCACTCATCCGCTGCCGGGCCGCCATCGAGCCCGAGGCGTCGACCACGAACAGCACGAGGTTCCCCTCGCGCCCCTCCCGGGTCGCCTGCCGCAGATCGTCCCGGCGCACCACGAGACCGCGCCCGGACCGGCCGCGCGCCCGCTGATGCGGCGCGGCGGCCTGCACCGTCGCCGCCAGATGCAGCTTCGTCAAGGCCCCCCGGGGCCGGCGCGCACCCGTGGTCCGCCCGTGCTCGGTCCGCGCCCGAGAACGCCGCCCGGCCGCGCCCTCGCCGAGACCGGGAACGCTCAGCGCCTTCGCGCGAAAGGGCTCCGCCGCCCGTACGGCGGACTGCTCGCCCGCACCGGCACCGGACGGCTGCGGCTCACCGCTCTCACCGGCCTCGGGCGTCGCGCCCGTGTCACCGCCTTGCGGACCGTCGGCCCGCGGGGGCTGCCCGCCACCGCCACCGGGCCCGTCGGGATCGGGATCGTCGTCCTCGGACCCGCCGAACTCCTCCAGCGTCTCGTCGAGCCTGTCCTCGTCGAGTCCCGGCGCGTCGAAGGGATTCCGCCGCCGCCGGTGCGGCAGTGCCAGCAGCGCGGCCTGCCGTACGTCCTCCGCGAGCACGTCCGTCCGCCCGGCCCACGCCGCCAGCGCGGTGGCCGTACGGGCCATCACGATGTCGGCCCGCATCCCGTCCACCTCGAACGCGGCACAGGTCGCCGCGATCTGCCGCAACGCCCCGTCGCCCAGCCGCACCTGCGGCAGCAGTTCCCGCGCCGCCACGATCCGCGCCCGTACGGCGGTCTCCTCCCCGGCCCAGCGAGCCGCGAAGCCGGCGGGGTCGTCGTCGTAGGCGAGCCGCCGCCGTACGACCTCCACGCGCTGGTCCGGCTCGCGCGAGGCGGACACCTCGACGGTCAGCCCGAACCGGTCGAGGAGCTGGGGCCTGAGCTCCCCCTCCTCGGGATTCATGGTCCCGACGAGCAGGAACCGGGCGGCGTGCCGGACGGACACGCCCTCACGCTCGACGTACGAGGCACCCATGGCCGCCGCGTCCAGCAGCAGGTCCACCAAGTGGTCGTGCAGCAGGTTCACCTCGTCCACGTAGAGGATCCCGCGGTGGGCGTCGGCGAGCAGTCCCGGCTCGAAGGCCTTCACCCCCTCGGCGAGCGCACGCTCGATGTCGAGCGCCCCCACCAGCCGGTCCTCGGACGCGCCGACGGGCAACTCGACCATGCGGGCCGGGCGTCGCGCGCCCGTCCCCGCCTCGTGCGGCCCGTCCGGGCACGCCGGGTCGGGTGCGCCCGGGTCGCACGAGAAACGGCAGCCGGGAACCACGGCGACCTCGGGCAGCAGCGCGGAAAGCGCCCGGACGGCGGTCGACTTGGCGGTGCCCTTCTCGCCGCGCACCAGCACACCGCCCACCGCGGGCGACACGGCGTTCAGCAGCAGCGCGAGCCGCAGATCGTCCTGGCCGACGACGGCCGTGAACGGAAAGGGGGTACTCACTGGTCGTCGCCCTCCAAGTCGCCCTCGAGCTCCAGATAGGTGGCCCGCAGCCGTTCCAGCGTGTCCGCGTCCGGCTCGGCCCACAGGCCGCGGTCGGCCGCCTCGAGCAGCCGCTCGGTGATGCCGCGCAGCGCCCAGGGATTGGACTTCTTCATGAAGTCCCGGTTCCCGGCGTCGAAGACGTACTCGGCGCTGAGCTTCTCGTACATCCAGTCGTCCACGACCCCGGCCGTCGCGTCGTAGCCGAAGAGGTAGTCGACCGTCGCCGCCATCTCGAAGGCGCCCTTGTAGCCGTGCCGGCGCATCGCCGCCATCCAGCGCGGGTTGACGACCCGGGCGCGGAACACCCGGTGCGTCTCCTCGCCCAGGGTCCTGGTCCGCACCTGGTCCGGCGTGGCCGAATCGCCCACGTACGCCTCGGGCGAGGTCCCGGTCAGGTGCCGCACCATGGCGACCATGCCGCCGTGGTACTGGAAGTAGTCGTCGGCGTCGACGAGGTCGTGCTCACGGGTGTCGACGTTCTTCGCGGCCACCGCGATCCGCCGGAACGCCGTCTC
This sequence comes from Streptomyces sp. NPDC059582, assembly GCF_042735715.1. NCBI lineage: Bacteria > Bacillati > Actinomycetota > Actinomycetes > Kitasatosporales > Streptomycetaceae > Streptomyces > Streptomyces sp. NPDC059582. Next base: position 62,628 of record NZ_JBHWCC010000029.1, on the reverse strand, counting down.
CATGTCCCCGCGCGCCGCCCGGCCTTCGAGGCCACGTCCGTAGGCGTAGCCGCCCCACACCGCGTACACCTCGGCGAGGTCGGCGTCCGAGCGCCAGTTGCGGGCGTCGATCAGCGGCAGCAGCCCCGCCCCGTACGCGCCGGGCTTGGAGCCGAAGATACGGGCCGTCGCGCGCCGCCGGTCGCCGTGCTGCGCCGCGTCCTGCTCCACGTGCGCCCGGACGTAGTTGGACTCGGCCGGTTCGTCCAGCTCCGCCACCGCCCGCACCGCGTCGTCGATGAGCCCGACGACGTGCGGGAACGCGTCCCGGAAGAAGCCGGAGATACGGACGGTGACGTCGATGCGCGGCCGGCCGAGTTCGGCCGGCGGCACGATCTCGAAGCCGGTGACGCGGCGCGAGGCGTCGTCCCAGACCGGGCGGCAGCCCAGCAGCGCCAGGATCTCGGCGATGTCGTCGCCCTGGGTGCGCATGGCCGACGTGCCCCAGACCGTCAGGCCGACGGACCGCGGGTACTCGCCGGTGTCCTGGAGGTAGCGCTGCACGAGGGAGTCGGCGAGCGACTGACCGACTTCCCAACTCAACCGCGAGGGAATGGCCTTGGGGTCGACCGAGTAGAAGTTGCGGCCGGTCGGCAGGACGTTGACGAGTCCGCGGGTCGGGGACCCGGACGGGCCGGCCGGGACGTACCCGCCGTCGAGCGCCTTGAGGATGTGGTCGATCTCGTCCGTCGTACGGGCCAGCCGGGGCACGACCTCATGGCACGCGAACTCCAACACCGCCTTGGCGTCGCGGAGTTCGGTACCGAGTACGTCACGCAGCAGTGCGGGCACGGCCGTTGCCGCCCAGCCGCTCGCCTCCATGCCCTCCGCGAGCCGCCGGCACAGCTGTTCCAGCAGGTCGATCGCGTCGGCGGCGCTGCGCGCGGGCCCCTCGACCAGGTCGGTCAACTCGACCGGCACCTTCACCGGCGCGCCCGGCTCGGCGAGCAGCTCCTTCTCCACCAGTGCGAAGTGCTCGGCCAGCGAGGCCCGCAGCCCCGGCAGCGCGTTCGCCTGGCCGCCCCACACCTGCGAGGCCCGCAGTACGGCCAGCACGAGGTTCACCCGCGGCTCGCCGACCGGCCCGCCGCCGAGGATGTGCAGGCCGTCCCTGATCTGCACGTCCTTGATCTCGCACAGATAGCCGTCGATGTGCATGACGAACTCGTCGAAGGCGCCGTCGTCCGGCTGCTCGTCGACATGCAGGTCGTGGTGCAGTTCGGCCGCCTTGACCAGCGTCCAGATCTGGGCGCGGACGGCCGGGGCCTTGGTCGGGTCCAGGTCGGAGACGAGCGCGTACTCGTCGAGGAGCTGCTCCAGCTTGGCCAGGTCGCCGTAGGTGTCGGCGCGGGCCATCGGCGGCACCAGATGGTCGACGACCGTGGCGTGGCCGCGCCGCTTGGCCTGGGTGCCCTCGCCGGGGTCGTTGACGATGAAGGGGTAGACCAGGGGCAGTTCGCCGAGGACGGCGTCCGGTGCGCACCCGCCGCTGAGGCCCAGGCCCTTGCCCGGCAGCCACTCCATCGTGCCGTGCTTGCCCATGTGGACGACCGCGTCGGCCCCGAAGCTGTTCTCCAGCCACCGGTAGGCCGCCATGTAGTGGTGCGACGGTGGCATGTCGGGGTCGTGGTAGATCGCGATCGGGTTCTCGCCGAAGCCACGCGGCGGCTGGATCATGACGACGACGTTCCCGAACCGCAGGGACGCCAGGACGATGTCGTCCCCGTCGACGTACAGGTTGCCCGGGGGTTCGCCCCACGCCTCCCGCATCCCGTCGCGCAGTCCGGGGTCGAGCCGCTCGAACCACTCCTGGTAGTCGGCGAGGGGCACGCGGGCGGGCGCGGCGGCGAGCTGCTCCTCGGTGAGCCACTCGACGTCGTGGCCGCCGGCCGCGATCAGCCGGTGGATCAGCTCGTCGCCGTTGTCGGGGTGCCCGTCGACCCCGTACCCGGCGTCCCGCAGGGCGTCGAGGACCCGTACGGCGGAGGCGGGCGTGTCGAGCCCGACCGCGTTGCCGACCCGGGAGTGCTTGGTGGGGTAGGCGGTGAAGACCAGCGCGAGCTTCTTCTCCGCGTTGGGCCGGTGCCTCAACCGGGCGTGCCGTACGGCGATCCCGGCGACCCGCGCGGCCCGCTCGGGGTCGGCGACGTACACCGGCACGTCGTCCGGGCCCTGCTCCTTGAACGAGAACGGCACGGTGATGAGGCGTCCGTCGAACTCCGGGATCGCGACCTGCATCGCCGCGTCCATGGGGGAGAGCGCGGCGTCCGACGCGTCCCAGGCGCTCTTCGACGAGGTCAGGCAGAGCCCTTGCAGCACGGGGATGTCGAGGCCGGCGAGGGCGCCGATGTCCCAGGCCTCCTCGTCGCCGCCCGCGGAGGCCTGCGAGGCGTGGGTGCCGCCCGCGGCGAGCACGGTGGCGACGAGCGCGTCCGCCGTCGCGAGGATCTCGTACAGCCCGGCGTCGGCGCCGCGCAGCGAACCGCAGTACACGGCGAGGGCGTTGGCGCCCCGGGCCTCGATGGCGTCGCACAGTGTGTCGACGAAGCCGGTGTTGCCGCTCAGTTGGTGGGCGCGGTAGAAGAGCACCCCGACGGTCGGGCGGCCCTCTTCGCGGGGACGCGCCCCGTGGATCCCGTACTCCGGCATCTTCAGCGGTTCGACGAAGCCCTCGCCGGTCAGCAGCACGGTGTCGGACAGGAACCGGGCCAGTTCGACGAGGTTGGCGGGTCCGCCCTCGACGAGATAGCGCAGCGCCTCCGCGACGACGCCGGCCGGCACCGAGGACTCCGCCATCAACTCGGCGTCGGGCACGGCCTCCCCGCCGAGCAGCACGGTCGGGATGCCGGACGCCTTCAGCGCGGCCAGCCCGTCCTCCCAGGCCCGCTTGCCGCCGAGCAGCCGTACGACGACGAGGTCGGCGCCCCGGATCAGCTCCGGGAGCTCCTCGGCGACGTCGACCCGGGTCGGGTTGCCGATCCGGTACGGGGCGCCGGAGGCCCGGGCCGCCAGCAGATCGGTGTCTGCGGTCGACAACAACAACACTGTGCTCATGCGGGCGCTCCCGGTGGGATGAAGGGCAGTCCTTGCGGCGCGCCGGACTCGATGAGCCGCCACAACGCGTCCGTGTCCGCGTGCTGTTCGATCAGGTCGCCGAGCCGGTCGAGCTGTTCCTCGCGCAGCGCGGCGAACGACGTGTCGGGGGCCGGTACGAAGCGGCGGCCCGCGGCGGCCGCCACCTCGCGCAGGAAGGCCCGCCGGAAACCGTCCGACTCCAGTGAGCCGTGCCAGTGGGTGCCCCAGACGGCGCCGACCCGGCAGCCGTCCAGGAAGGGCTCCCCGCCGGTGACCCGGGCGATTCCGTGGTGGATCTCGTATCCCTCGACCTGTTCGCCGAGGGCCTCGCCGACCGGCCGGCTGAGTGTCTTCTCGGGCGCGAACCGCACCCGTACGGGCAGCATCCCGAGCCCGTCGACCGGCCCGCGCCGGCTCTCCACCTCGTCCTCGATGTGTTCGCCGAGGATCTGGAAGCCGCCGCAGATGCCGAGCACCGGCCGTCCCTCGGCGGCCCTGCGCCGCAGCGCGTCGGCGAGACCACGCCGCCGCATCCATTCCAGGGCGTTGACCGTCCCCCGGGTTCCCGGGATCACGACGAGGTCGGCGTCGGCGAGTTCCTCGGCCCGGTCCACGAACCGCACGACGACGCCCGGTTCGGCGGCCAGCGCGTCCACGTCCGTGAAGTTGGACATGAGCGGGATCGCGCAGACGGCGACCCGCAGGACGTCCTCGCCGACCGGAGCGGTGACCGCGGACTCCCGCACGGCGCCCCGCAGGGAGACCCGCAGGCCGTCCTCCTCGTCGATGCCGAGGCCGTGCTGGAACGGCAGGACGCCGTACGTGCGCCGGCCGGTGAGTCCGCGCAGCATGTCCAGTCCGGGTTCCAGCAGCGACACGTCGCCGCGGAACTTGTTGACGAGGAACCCCGCGACGAACTCCTGGTCCTCGGGGGACAGCAGCGCGACGGTGCCGAAGAAGGAGGCGAACACGCCCCCGCGGTCGATGTCGCCGACCACGAGGACGGGCAGCCGGGCGTTGCGGGCGATCCCCATGTTCACGATGTCGGTCCGGCGCAGGTTGATCTCGGCCGGACTGCCGGCCCCCTCACAGATCACCGCGTCATAGGTGCCCCGCAACTCGGCGAGGCAGTCGAGGACGGTCCCGAGGAGCGCCTGTTGCCGCCCCCCGTGATAGCCGCGCGCGGTCATCTCGCCCACGGGCCTGCCCATGAGGACGACCTGGCTGCTGCGGTCGCTCCCGGGCTTGAGCAGCACGGGGTTCATCAGCGCGGTCGGCTGGACGCGCGCGGCCTGTGCCTGCATGGCCTGGGCGCGTCCGATCTCGGCGCCCTCGCGGGTGACGAACGAGTTCAGGGACATGTTCTGCGCCTTGAAGGGCGCCACTTTGACGCCCTGTCGTACCAGCCACCGGCAGATCCCCGCGGTGACGACGCTCTTGCCCGCGTCGGAGGTGGTGCCGGCGACCAGGAGACCACCGTTCATGACGTACGCCCCTTCACGAGGAGTCGCGCGGCGGCGCTGACGCCGAGCGCGAGCCAGCCGACGCGACGGGAGAGCCGTACGGCCCGGTCGATGTCCGTGACCCGGACGGGCCGCCCGTCGGCGCCGTTGAGGACGGGCCGGTGCTCGACGCGCCCGGCGTAGGAGAGGGTGCCGCCGAGCCGCACGCCGAGGGCCCCCGCGAACGAGGCCTCCACGGGGCCGGCGTTGGGACTGGGATGTCTGGCCGCGTCGGCCCTCCAGGCCCGTACGGCCCCCCGCGGATCGTCTCCGCAGACGGCCGCGAGTACGGCGGTGAGGCGGGCGCCCGGCCAGCCGGCGAGGTCGTCGAGCCGGGCGGAGGCCCACCCGTAGCGCAGATAGCGGGGCGAGCGGTGGCCGACCATGGCGTCGAGGGTGTTGACGGCCCGGAAGCCGAGCAGGGCCGGCACCCCGCCGACGGCTCCCCACACCAGCGCGCCGACGACGGCGTCGGAGGTGTTCTCGGCGACCGACTCGACGACCGCCCGGGCGATCCCGTCGGCGTCCAGGGCCTGCGGGTCGCGCCCGCACAGATGGGGCAGCCGGGCGCGGGCACCGTCGACGTCCCCGGCTCGCAGCGCACGTCCGACGGCCCCGGCCTCGCGGGCGAGTGAAGTGCCCCCGACGACGGCCCAGGTGGCGGTGGCGGTCAGGGCCACGGAGGCGGCGGTGGAGGAACGCACGGCGCGGGTGGCCACGGCCCCGAGTGCCACGGCGCCGCCGACGCACACGACGGTGTGCAGCGCGCCCCGGCCCCGGTGGTCCCGCCACAGCATCTGTTCGACGGCCCCGGCCGCCCGCCCGAACGCCGCGACCGGGTGCCCGCGGCGCGGATCGCCGAGGAACAGGTCGCCCAGGAGGCCGGCGGTGGCGCCGTACGCGAAGACGCGGTCGGCACGCATCGGTTCAGCCGATCGCGGCGGTACCGGACGACGATGTGGTGCTGAGACTCGATCGGCAGCCGAGCATGGCGATATGTCCTCACTCAGGGTGTCCGCGCCCTGGTTCGACGAGACCGGCGGCGAGAGTTCCTGGCTCCCGGGGCTTACTACCCCGGTGACAGTGGCGGGACCGCGCCGGATTCGCACCGGCTTCCTCTTCTGCCTCCGTATATGGCTCGGGCAGTCCACCACGGGCCCGGAAGGGCCGTCAACTTGCTGCTGACCTGGGACGGAGGAGTGTGGGCAGCCCCACACGAGAGGCAGGTGCCGTCTGTGTGAAGGCGGTTGGACGTGGGGAGGGGCGGGAGGAACCGGTGGGTTCCTCCCGCCCCTTGGAGAACGGTGTGCGCGTGAGCGCGGGTCAGGCGACGATCAGGTAGATCCCGTAGGCCACCGCGGCGGTGCAGGCCGCGAAGCAGGCGTAGGCGCCCGTCACGGCCAGTGCGGCGGACCCGCCCTGCGCGGAGGCCCGTTCCTGGCGCGAGAGGCCCATGATGCCGAGGGTGAACAGGGCCACGAGGGCCACGGTGACCACGAGGCTGACGCCGAACACGGAACCCAGGGTCGCCCAGTCGATGTTCATGGTGATGCTTCCTTCTTAACCGGGTGCGCGGGGGGTTCAGACGGCGGCGGCCGGCGGGGTCGCCGGGTCGGCGACGGACGCGGCGGTGGCCTGGGCGGGGACGGACACGGTGGTGGCGGGGGCGGGGATCGTGGCCGTGAGGTCCGCGGTCACCGTGCCCGCGGGGGGCGGGGTGACCGCGGCGATGGCCGTGGTCACGACACCGGCCGGCTGCTCCGGGGCGTTGACGTTGCTGTGGTCGACGACCTCGCGCCGGGAGATCTTCCAGATCGCGGCGCTTGAGGCGATCAGGAAGACGGCGACGACGGCCGTGCCCCAGCTGCCGAGGTCCGTCACGGACTCGGCGAGGGCACCGACCAGCGCGGCGGCCGGCAGGGTCAGGGCCCAGGCGACGAACATGCGGGTCGCGGTGGACCAGCGCACGACGCCGCCCTTGCGGCCGAGACCCGCGCCCATCACCGAACCGGAGACCGAGTGGGTGGTGGAGAGGGAGAAGCCGAGGTGGGAGGAGGCCAGGATGACCGTCGCGGCGCTGGTCTGGGCGGCGAAGCCCTGCTGCGGCTGAAGGTCGGTCAGGCCCTTGCCCATGGTGCGGATGATGCGCCAGCCGCCGAGGTAGGTGCCGAGCGCGATGGCGAGACCGGCGGAGAGGATGACCCAGACGGGCGGGTCCGAGTCGGGCGCGACGGCGCCGCCGGCGACCAGGGCGAGGGTGATGATGCCCATCGTCTTCTGCGCGTCGTTGGTGCCGTGGGCCAGCGAGACCAGGCCGGCCGAGGCGATCTGGCCCGCGCGGTAGCCCTTCGCTGCGGCCTCGCCGTCGGCCTTCCTGCCCAGCCTGTACGACAGCCGGGTGGCGAGCAGCGCGGCGACGCCGGCGACGATCGGGGCCGCGACGGCCGGGATCAGGACCTTGGTGACGAGCGCGTCGCCGTGGACGGCGCCGGTGCCCGCGGAGGCGATGGTGGCACCGATCAGACCGCCCATCAGGGCGTGCGAGGAACTGGAGGGCAGGCCCACCAGCCAGGTCAGCAGGTTCCAGAGGATCGCGCCGACCAGGGCGGCGAAGATGACCTCGGGACGGATGCCGGTCTCGTCGACGAGACCCTTGGAGATCGTGTTGGCGACCTCCACGGAGAGGAAAGCGCCCACGAGGTTGAGCGTGGCGGACATGGCCACCGCGATCTTGGGCTTGAGCGCACCGGTCGAGATGGTCGTGGCCATCGCGTTGGCGGTGTCATGAAAACCGTTCGTGAAATCAAACGCGAGTGCGGTTACCACCACAATCGCGAGGATCAGCGAGAAGTTTTCCATTTACCCAGGCAATCTTTCGAAGTCATTGGCTGGACGAACGTAGGTAACCTGGATGAACGGAAGGTGAACTGAGACGGGCGTCAGGGTGTCGTAAACGAAGAGCTGTGCTTTCGTTCGGGAGCGGCGGCCCGGACGCGGCAGGGCTAGTAGCCCCGGGCGAACACCTTCAGACGGCTGGTCGAGCCGTTGAAGAGATTCTGGTCACCCGGCAGACTGCCGCTGTTGTCGTACTGCCAGAAGGTCCACGACGACCATCCGGCGGGCAGCGCACCCGCGTCCGTCGAGCCGTGCCGGGCGATCCACAGCGGATGGTCGGCGGCGAAGGCGCGGCTGCCGCCCGTGCAGGTGTTCCACCAGTGGGTGGTCGTGTAGATCACCGGACGGCGCCCGGTGAGCCGCTTCACCTCGTCGCTGAACGACCGGATCCAGCCGACCATCCCCGCCTTGCTCAGGCCGTAGCACCGGTGCTTGCCGTCGTACGGGTTGTACTCGATGTCGAGTGCGGGCGGCAGCGTCCCGCCGTCCGGGGTCCAGCCGCCGCCGTTGCGCACGAAGTACGCCGCCTGTGCCGTGCCCGACGACTGGTCCGGCAGCGCGAAGTGGTACGCCCCGCGGAGCAGTCCCGCGCCGCGCGCGCCCCGGTACTGCCGGTCGAAGTAGGGGTTGCGGTAGGCGGTGGACTCGGTCGCCTTGACGTAGGCGAACGTGGCGCCCTTGGCCTTCGCGGCCTGCCAGTCGATGTTCTTCTGGTGCGACGAGACATCGTGCCCCTTGGGCCGAGCCGCCGCCGAGGCCGGCGCTCCGGCGAGCGCGCTCCCGAACGTGAGAGCCGCCACCGATGCCGCGATCACGCGGGCGTGGCGGCGGGACGGTTTGCGATCACGGGCCATGCTTCCCCCCGGAATGGCGACGCGTACGACAAATCCCCCAGAGGCTACTCGAAGATCGACGCATGCTAGTCGATCTCCGGCCAAGACGCTGGAGAAGGTGATGTATACGGATATGCGCCCTTACGGAGCCTCGGCTTCCGCCCTACAGTGCCCCGGGCCGACGGCGCGCCGCACCGGTGCCTGGCAGGATCGCGACATGGCTGAGCAGCGGCGCGACGAACGGGACGGACGGGGCGCCCGGGAGGGCGCACAGGGTGTGCGGGAGGACGTGGGAAGCGTGGCGGAGTCGCGGGGGAGCGGTGTGTCCGAGGAGGAGGCGCGCGCCTGGGCCGCGCTCGTCGCGACCGCCCGCCGGACCGTGTCCGACGGGCTGGTGGTCGGCACCTCCGGCAATGTCTCGGTGCGTGTCGGGGACACCGTGCTGGTCACGCCGTCGGGCGTGCCGTACGACCGGCTGGCGCCGGACGACATCACCGGTGTCGCCCTCGACGGCCGACAGGTGCTCGGCACCCTCGTCCCGACCAGCGAGCTGCCCATGCACCTCGTCGTCCACCGCACCACCGACGCCCGCGCCGTCGTGCACACCCACGCCGTGCACGCCACGGCCGTCTCCACGCTCGTCCCCGTGCTCCCCGCGATCCACTACATGACCGGCGCCCTCGGCGGCCCCGTCCGGGTCGCCCCTTATGCGCCGTACGGCTCCGAGCAGTTGGCCGAGAACGTGCGCCTCGCCCTGGCCGACCGCACCGGCTGTCTCCTCCAGAACCACGGCACCCTCACCTACGGCGCCACCCTCGACCAGGCCTACGACCGCACGGCACAGCTGGAGTGGATGTGCCGTCTGTGGCTGACGGCGTCCTCGGTACCGGGCCTGACGCCGAACCTGCTGTCGGCCGAGCAGCTGGCGGAGGCGGCGCAGCGGCTGCGCGGATACGGCCAGCGCGACTGACCCCGTCCCCGTCCCCGTCCCCGTCCCCGTCCCCGTCCCCGTCCCCGTCCCCGTCCCCGTCCTCTTCCTCTGCCTCCTCGCTCTGCCCGTGTTTCCTCCGCCGTCGTATTCCTCGCCTCGTCCCTTCCGCGCGCGTCCCTCCTGCGCGCGTCCCTCCTGCGCGCGTCCCTTCCGCACCGTCTCCTCTGTGCGCGTCCTCCCCTCCCGCGTCACCCCTTCCCTGTCTCCCGCTGGCCGGTCGACCGGTCCGCCACGACACTGGTCTGGTGCGCCCTGTCAAAGCGACGGCTGCTGCCGTCACCGCAGTGGTAGGGGCCGGTGCCGCCGCGGTGGCCGCCGGCCGGCTCGCCAGCGACGCCGCTCTCAAGGCGCCGGCCGGCCGCCCCCTGCCGACCGAACCCAGGCTCACCGTCCACGGCACGGCCGCCGGACAGGTCACCCTCACCAGGGACCTGGCCTCGCTGCGGCCCGGCACCTACGGCCTCAACGGTGACGGCTCCCACGCCGTCGTCGGCTCCGTCCTGGCCGACGCCCCGCACTCCGCCGACACCGTCGTACGCCGCCTGGAGCGCGTCACCCACGGCGCCCTGGAGCCGGGCGACAAGGCGTGGCTCACCCCGAACGTGTACGTCGGCAACCCGAGCGCCGCCCTCGGCCTGGACCACGCCGACGTCGACATCCCGGGCGAACTCGGCTCCCTCCCGGCATGGTTCGTCCCCGCCGCCCGCGACACCTGGGTGATCGCGGTGCACGGCCTCGGCACCACCCGGGAACTCGCCATGAACGTCATGGAGTTCCTGCACGGCCTGCGCTTGCCCGTGCTCGCCCTCGCCTACCGCGGCGACCTCGGCGCGCCCCGCTCGCCGGACGGCCTGAACCACCTCGGCGAGACCGAGTGGCGCGACCTGGACGCCGCGATCCGCTACGCCGTGCGCTACGGCGCCGAACGCGTCGTCCTCCTCGGCTGGTCCATCGGCGCCACCATGGCACTGCGGGCCGCCGCGCACTCGGGACTGCGCGACCGGATCTCGGGGCTCGTCCTGGACTCCCCGGTCCTCAGCTGGGAGACCACACTGCGGGCCCTGGCCGCGGCCCGCGGCACCCCGGGCGCGCTGCTGCCGTTGGCCGTCCGCGCCGCCCAGGGCCGCACCGGCATGGACAGCGGTCACGACGCCGAGCCCGCCGACCCCGATCTGCTCCGGGTGCCGACCCTGATCTTCCACGGCCCGGACGACACCGTGGCCCCCTGGAACCTCTCGCGCCGCCTCGCCCGCCGCCGTCCCGATCTGGTCAGTCTCCAGACCGTCCCGCGGGCCCCGCACGGCGCCATGTGGAACCCCGACCCGGCCGCCTACGAGGAGGCCCTGCGGCGCTTCATGGTCCCCCAGATGTGACCGGTCCGCGCACCCGCCACCGACCGGTCGACCTGCTTCCGTTTAATGCCGTACCAGTGGCCTGATCACACCTGTCAGCCCCTCTCCCGAGCCCATGCGTTGGCCAGTCCCGTCGCCCCCCGTCACGTTCCGTTTGGGTTTTCGGACGGTCAACCGGAAGACTGCCCCTGTGACGTCCCGTATCCCGCGCGACTCCAGGCTTCGACTCGTCCGCCCCCGACCCCTGGCCGCCGCCCCCAGAGCTGTGAACCAGCGGCGCTCGCGCCGCCCCGCACCCCGACCTCCGGAGGGCACACCGGCCCCCGCGGAACTGGCCAGAATGGCTCGCTCCGGTCTGGCTCCGGCGGCCCGTGTCGCCCGCTGGGCCGACACCGCCCTCGGCCCCGGCCGCGACGGCGCGACCGCCGACGGCAAGGCCACCCTCACCGACGCGACCGCCGAACGGGCGGCCCTGGATCTCGGCCTGACCGCGGATCAAGTCCGCGCCGACTGGGACACCGCCCGCCTGGCCGGACTCGTCGAGGTGCACGGCGACAGCGCCCGCCCCGGCTGGCGGCTGCGCGCCTGGGACCGGGACGACAGCGCCGTACTGCGCGGCTGGGTCGCCCTCTTCGACGCCTGGTCGCTCGCGTCCCCGGAATCCGCGGACCACGAGCCCTCGACCGTCGCCGAGGTCGTCTCGGGCATGCCCCAGGTGCTCTCCTTCCTCCAGCTGTCGGCCGGGCCCGTCCCCGTGGCCCAGCTCCTCGACCTGCTCGCCCAGCGGGTCACCGAGCTGCGCACCGAACGCTGCGAGATCCCGTACGGCCCCCATGCCGTGCCCAGCGCCGCAGTGTCCGCCGTGGCCGCCGCCGCGGCGGCGCCCGCCGCCGACGCCGCCTCGGCGGAGCCCGCCCGGGAGGCCGAGCTGGCGCCGCTCCTCGAGTGGGCCCTGCACGCACTCGCCTCCGTGGGCGCCCTCACCTACGGCGAGGGACAGGCCACCCTCACGCCGCTGGGCAGCTGGGCGGTCTGGGTCAAGCTGGAGCAGATCTGCGTCGCCGCGCAGAGCCCCGCCGGGAACATCGAGCAGGCCGCCGAGGACATGCTGCGCGGCTGTGCCCAGCTGCGCCCCAACGCGGCCCGCGCCGAGTACCGAGCCTGGCTCGCCGCCCGCCCCGTCGGCCGCGCCGTCACCGACCTGCTGGCCGCCGCCCGTGGTGAGGACGCCCTGCTGCGCGGCCTCGCCTTCGAGGCGCTGCGCGTCGTCGGCGCCCCCGCCGAGCACGACGTCCGCTCGGTCGTCGACGAGCCGGCGCTGCGGCCGTACGCCCTGCTGTGGCTCGCCGAGCACGACGGCATCGACCCCGAGGACGCGCACGAGGTGCTGACCCGGGAAGAGGCCACCTGGCTGTGGGTCGACACCGCCGCCGCCGTCGCCGACCACGGCGAGGCGCCGATGCTCGTCCGGCACCTGGAGTCCGCGCTCCAGCCCACCGTGCCCCAGCTGCTCGACGAGGTGCGTGCCGTCGGTCACCCGCGCACCGTGCAGGTCCTCGTCGCACTCGCCGCCGCCCATCCCGACCCGGCCCTGGCCAAAGCCGTCCGCCGGGCGGCCTTCCAGGTGCACACCGGGGGGAACTGACCGGCCGGGTGTCGGCCCGGGCTCAGCCCTGTATCTCGGGGGCGTACGTGCCGAAGCTCCAGATGTTGCCCTCGACGTCCCGGGCCAGGTAGTCCCGCGAGCCGTAGTCCTGGTCCGTCGGGGGCATCAGGATCTCGGCGCCGTGCTCGACGGCGCGCTGGTGGTGTGCGTCGACGTCGTCCACGACGACGTACACCCCCACCGGCCCCGCGCCCTCCATCGCCGTGTCGAAGACGCCGCCGCGGCCCTTGGAGCCGACCATCACCGCGCCGTTGCCCTGCACCAGCTCGGCGTGCATCACCGAGCCGTCCTCGCCCTCGTACACGGACAGCTCCATGAACCCGAAGGCCTCCGTGAGCTGCCGGATGGCCGCCATCGCGTCCGCGTACAGCACCGTCGGGTAGATGCTGGGGCGCCCCCCACTTGTGTCTGCCATACCGACCACCCCTTCGTGATCACTGCCGGGAATTCCACCCGCCGCCCAGTCTGGCAGCGACCACTGACAACGGGCCCGCACCTCACCGGAAGGTGTTGCACTGGCCCATGTCGCCGGTCCGGTACCCCTGGTAGAACCACTGCTGACGCTGCTGCGCGGACCCGTGCGTCCACGTCTCCGGCGTGACCCGCCCCTGGAACTTCTCCTGGATCCGGTCGTCGCCCACGGCCGCCGCCGCGTCGAGGCCGTCCCGGATGTCGGCGTCCGTGAGGCTGGTGATCAGCGGCCGCCCGGTCGACTCGTCCTTCGTGGTGGTCGCGTGGCGTGCCCACACCCCGGCGTAGCAGTCCGCCTGGAGCTCCACCCGCACCGCGTTGCTGTCCGCCCCCGTCCGCCCGTCCTGGGACCGGCCGAGCGTGCCCATCAGGTCCTGCACGTGATGCCCGTACTCGTGCGCCACCACGTACGCCTGGGCGAACGGTCCGCCGCTGGAGCCGAACTTCGTCCGCAGATCGTTGAAGAACCCCAGGTCCAGATAGACCTTCCGGTCGCGCGGGCAGTAGAACGGGCCGACCGCCGAGGTCGCCGTACCGCACGCGGTGGCGATCTGCCCGCTGAAGAAGACGGTGGAGGCGCGGGTGTAGGTGCCCCCTCGGCGCTGGAACTCCTGGTCCCAGAAGTCCTGCACGCTGTTGACCACCGCCACCATCCGGCAGTCGTCCTTGGCGTTCGCGTCCTGCCCGGTACGGCAGCTCTGCTGGACCTGGGCCAGCGACGACGAGGTCGCGGCCGGCTCGCCCCCCGACGACAGGCCGAGCTGGTCGGGGCCGACCCCGAAGAACAGGCCCAGGAGCAGCGCGATCAGCCCCGCGATGCCGCCGCCGACGGTCGCCCGGCCACCGGGGATCCGGCTGCCGCGCACATCCTGCACCTCGGAGGTGTCCAGTCGGGCGTCGTCGTCGAACTGCATGGGCGCACCACCTCCGCACGCGTCGTCCCCCACGCGACATCCTCGCTCCATGACCCGCTCGGGGCACCCCGGGCGGGACGTCCCGGACGGGCGACTCGCCCCCACGACGCCGGGCCGCGCCCCGCACCACGCAGGAAAAGTGCTTGCACGACCCCGTTAGACTGACGTCCATGGCCATTCTCCTCGCGCATTAGACGGCGGGAACGTCCTCAGCCGCCCACCCGAACCCTCCCGTCCTGGAGTCTGTCCGTGATCTCCGCCTCCGGTATCGAGCTGCGCGCCGGTGCCCGCATCCTCATCGAGTCCGCCACCTTCCGCATCGCCAAGGGCGACCGGGTCGGCCTGGTCGGCCGCAACGGCGCGGGCAAGACGACGCTCACCAAGGTCCTGGCGGGCGAGGGCATGCCCGCCGCCGGCGCCGTCACCCGCTCCGGCGAGGTCGGCTACCTGCCACAGGACCCGCGCACCGGCGACCTCGACATACTGGCCCGCGACCGCATCCTCTCCGCACGCGGACTGGACACCCTGATCCGCAAGATGCGCGAGAACGAACAGCGCATCGCCAACGGCGCGGGCGCCACCCGCGAAAAGGCCCTGCGGCAGTACGAACGCCAGGAGACGGAGTTCCTCACCAAGGGCGGGTACGCCGCCGAGGCCGAGGCCGCCACCATCGCCGCCGCGCTCAACCTCCCCGACCGGGTGCTCGGCCAGCCGCTGCACACCCTCTCGGGTGGTCAGCGCCGCCGTATCGAGCTGGCCCGGATCCTGTTCTCGGACGCGGACACGCTGCTGCTCGACGAGCCGACCAACCACCTGGACGCCGACTCGATCATCTGGCTGCGCGACTACCTGAAGACCTACCGCGGCGGCTTCATCGTGATCTCCCACGACGTCGACCTCGTCGAGACGGTCGTGAACAAGGTCTTCTACCTGGACGCCAACCGCGCCCAGATCGACGTCTACAACATGGGCTGGAAGCTCTACCAGCAGCAGCGCGAGGCCGACGAGAAGCGCCGCAAGCGCGAGCGGCAGAACGCCGAGAAGAAGGCCGCCGCCCTGCACTCGCAGGCCGACAAGATGCGCGCCAAGGCGACCAAGACCGTCGCCGCGCAGAACATGGCCAAGCGCGCCGACAAGCTGCTCTCGGGCCTGGAGGCGGTGCGTCAGCAGGACAAGGTCGCCAAGCTGCGCTTCCCCGAGCCCGCGCCGTGCGGCAAGACCCCGCTGACGGCGGAGGGGCTGTCGAAGTCGTACGGCTCCCTGGAGATCTTCACGGACGTCGACCTGGCCATCGACAAGGGCTCGCGTGTCGTCATCCTCGGTCTGAACGGCGCCGGCAAGACGACCCTCCTCAGGCTGCTCGGCGGCGTCGAGACGCCCGACACCGGCGAGGTCGTCGAGGGCCACGGCCTCAAGCTCGGCTACTACGCGCAGGAGCACGAGACCCTCGACCCGGAGCGCACGGTCCTGGAGAACATGCGCTCCGCCGCCCCCGACCTCGACCTCGTCGAGGTGCGCAAGACGCTGGGTTCTTTCCTCTTCTCCGGCGACGACGTGGACAAGCCGGCCGGTGTCCTGTCCGGTGGCGAGAAGACCCGTCTCGCCCTCGCCACCCTCGTGGTGTCGTCGGCGAACGTCCTGCTGCTCGACGAGCCGACCAACAACCTCGACCCGGCCAGCCGCGAGGAGATCCTCGGCGCGCTGCGCACCTATAAGGGCGCCGTCGTTCTGGTCACCCACGACGAGGGCGCGGTCGAGGCACTCCAGCCGGAGCGGATCATCCTGCTGCCGGACGGCGTCGAGGACCTGTGGGGCGCGGACTACGCGGATCTCGTCGCCCTGGCTTGATCGAATGCCTGATCCACAGCGTATGGATCATTCGGCCGATCCGTGATCCATCATCTGAGTGAGATCTCCTCGTATCGAGGTGTGTCCTACACGCATTTCATGGCCGATCCTTTTGTCGACAAGGGATCGGCCATGGTGCGTCTCTGACCTGGCACTTCACAAAACAACCCGTTCGGTCGTACGAACGCCTCGCGACGGAATAGCAGATTCCGTATGTGGGGATGCGCTCCTGTCGTCACAAGCCTGTCGTACGGACCTTGCCGAATGGGTGGCCATGAAGCCCCGGAGGGGTGATCATGAGGGGACCAGAGCGCACTTCCCATGAGGAGGCACGGGTGGCCGAGACTCTGAAGAAGGGCAGCCGGGTAACCGGCGCCGCGCGCGACAAGCTCGCGGCAGACCTGAAGAAGAAGTACGACTCCGGTGCGAGCATCCGGGCGCTGGCCGAGGAGACCGGCCGCTCGTATGGCTTCGTCCACCGGATGCTCAGCGAGTCGGGCGTCACGCTTCGTGGGCGTGGTGGGGCGACAAGGGGCAAGAAGGCTGCTTCGTCCTGACCCGGGCGGCCCATCGGCTTCGATGGTGGCCACCCGGTCGGTCGGCTGATCGACCGGGTGGTTACTGTGCAGTCACTTAGCTGCCGTACCACGGCATCCAGGATGACCGCACTCATCGGAGGCGCCCCATGGCTTCGCCCGACCAGGAACTCGTTCCCCTGCTCGACAAGGACGGCGTACGGCTCACCGTGGACGACGCGATCGCCACGGTGACGCTGGTCAATCCGGCCAAGCGCAACGCGCAGAGCCCCGCCATGTGGCGCGCGCTCGCCGAAGCCGGGCGACTGCTGCCGGGCACCGTCCGTGTCGTCGTGCTGCGCGGTGAGGGCAAGTCCTTCTCCGCCGGTCTCGACCGGCAGATGTTCACGCCGGAGGGCATCGAGGGCGAGCCGTCCTTCGTCGACCTCGCGCGTGGCGACGACACCGAACTCGACGCCGCAATCGCCGGGTTCCAGGAGGGCTTCACCTGGTGGCGGCGCAACGACATCGTGTCCATCGCCGTCGTGCAGGGACACGCCATCGGTGCGGGCTTCCAGCTCGCGCTCGCCTGTGACGTGCGCGTCGTCGCCGACGACGTGCAGTTCGCCATGCGCGAGACCGGCCTGGGGCTCGTCCCGGACCTGACGGGCACGCACCCGCTGGTGTCGCTGGTCGGCTACGGCCGTGCGGTCGAGATCTGCCTCACCGGCCGGTTCGTCCTGGCCGAGGAGGCCGTCAGCTCCGGCCTCGCGAACCTCTCGGTCCCGGTGGCGGACCTCGACGCGACGGTGCGGGACCTGATCGGGCCGATCCTCGCCGCGCCCCGGGACGCGGTGATCGAGACCAAGGCCTTGCTGCGCGGCGCCGCGGACCGTACGTACGACGAGCAGCGTGCCGCGGAGCGTGCCGCCCAGGCCCGCCGCCTGCGGGACCTGGCGGGCGTCGGCGAGTAGGCCTCGGCGTCGGCGAGTGCCCCCTGCCCGGGATTCGGCGAGTGAGTCTCGGCGTCGCCGGTGATCCTCGGACTCGGCGAGTGTCCCTCGCCGGGATTCGGTGAGTCGGGCTCGGGTGCGGGTGGGTGAGGACCGGGTTTCGGCGAGCGCGCCTCAGCCGACCGCGGTCACCACCACCGCCACCGCCGGGTGATCCGGCAGCACACCGCCCACCGCCACGCGCACCGCGCGCGCCACGTCCAGCGCCCGGTGCTCCATCCGTACGGCGATCTCCACGCGCGCGTGGCGGCGTGGCGGCGCGGCCTCGCCCTGCCGTTCCCCGAGGGCGAGGTGTACCGGCCGGCCGCCGAGCACGGCGGTCAGCCGGTCCACTCCCGCGAGGGACAGCACGGCCGCGGCGGCCCGCGCCTCCTCGGGGCCGGCCTCCGCGCCGGACGCCCACGGCTCCCGCGCGGGCTCCGGCGATGTCTCGGGCTCCTCGTCCGGCGGACCCGTGTCCAGCAGGCCCGTCACCCGCAGGTCCACCTCGGTGACCGTCAGACCGAGGCCCTCCGTCGCCGCCGAGGCCAGCGCCGCCCGCAGCAGGGAGGCCGTGCCCGGCAGCGGCACGGACGCCGTCGCCGCGAAGTCCGCCGAGACGCGCAGCGGACCAGGCGGCAGCGCACTCGGCGGCGGTACGACTGCCTCGCTCACGTCGTTCACGTCGTTCACGTCGTTCACGTCGTCCGCCTCGTCCGCCTCGTCCGCCCGATCCGCCTCCGCCGGGTCCGCCGGCGCGATCCGGAGCGCACCGAGGCTCACCCCCGGCACGCCGCGCGCCGAGCGCCGTAGCACGGCCTCGGCCGCCCGTTCCGTGATCCACGCGCCGTCGGCCCGGCCGCCCAGCGGCAGCAGCCTGCCCAGCCCCAGCCGATCCCGTACCGCCCGCGCCAACCGGTCCGCCGTCATTGCTCCAGCCTGCCCCATCACCAGGGCGGGAGCGGGCGACCGCACTTACCGTGGGGGAAGGACTACGACCGGAGACGACCGGAAGGGACGTGCGGCGATGACCGACGACATGACGGAGCCGAACCGGACGCAGTACCCCGAGGGTGTGACGGAGCCGTCGGTCCAGACCCGCAAGGCCACCCGGCGTGGCGGCGGAGACCCGGCCACCCGGGGGCGTACCACCATCGCCGACGGGGTCGTGGAGAAGATCGCCGGGCTGGCGGCGCGTGACGTGCTCGGCGTGCACGCGATGGGCAGCGGCCTGAGCCGCACCTTCGGCGCCGTGCGGGACCGGGTGCCCGGCGGGGCGAAGTCCGTGACCCGCGGGGTCAAGGCCGAGGTCGGCGAACTCCAGACCGCGCTGGACCTGGAGATCGTCGTCGACTACGGCGTGTCGATCGCCGACGTGGCGAAGGCCGTACGGGAGAACGTCATCGCGGCGGTGGAGCGCATGACGAGCCTGGAGGTCGTCGAGGTCAACATCGCCGTCAGCGACGTCAAACTGCCCGAGGAAGAGGACGACGAGGAGCCGGAGCCCCGGATCCAGTGAACCGGAAGCCCGAGCCGAGGAGCACCGTATGAGCATGGCCGTGGTCGGCATGATCGCCGGGATGGCGCTGGGGTTCGCCGGATACTTCGGCGGGTTCGGCGCGTTCCTGCTGGTGGCGGCGCTGGGCGCGATCGGGTTCGTCGTCGGCCGGTTGCTGGAGGGGGACCTGGATCTCGGCGACTTCTTCCGTCCGCGCGACGACCGGCGGCGGTGACATCCGTGAACGACGGTCTCGCCGAGGGCGGCGGACGCCTGGCCGTCGTCCCGCCGGGCGAACGCGGCGCGACCCGGATCGCCGACCGGGTCGTGGCCAAGACGGCCGCCCAGGCGGCCCGAGAGGCCGTCGGACCGCTGCCCGCGGACGCCGTGCCCGCGCACGCCACCGTGATCGTCCACCACGACACCGCCCGCATCCGCGTCCATCTGGAACTCGGCTATCCCTGCGACATCGGCGCCCGCTGCCGCGAGGTGCGTCGACATGTCGTCGAGCGGGTAGGCGCGTTGGTGGGAATGGAGGTGCCGGAAGTCGCCGTCCACGTGGAACGGCTGCACCCGACCCCGGCACCGGGCGCGGCACAGGGGAGGACGCGATGAGCGAGCCCCAGGGCTCCGAGGGCACCACACGACGACTGCCGGTCATCGAGAGAGACGACACCGGCACCGGCACCGGACTGGGCCGGTCCGCCTCGGCGGCGGCCTACGATCCCCCGCCCCCGCTGTCCGACCGCGCGGACGACGGCCCGGGGCACCGCTTCTGGTCCGCCCGCCGGATCCCCGCGGCCGTGGTCGCCGTACTGCTGCTGGTCGTCACGGCCGCCTTCCTCTACGACATCGCCGCCGTGCGCGCCCACCGGCCCGGTACACACTGGCGCCGGGCGCTGGCCCGGCAGCTCGCCGAGCGGCCGCTCGACGACCCCTGGGTGCTGGTCGGAGCCGGCGTCGCCGCCGCCCTCGGCCTCTGGCTGCTGCTGCTGGCCGCCACCCCCGGCCTGCGCGCGGTCCTGCCGATGCGACGCACCCGTCCCGACGTACGGGCGGGACTGCACCGGGACGCGGCGGCGCTGGTCCTGCGCGACCGGGCCATGGAGGTCGCGGGCGTGCAGTCGGTACGGGTGCGGGCGCACCGCCGGTGGGCCGACGTCCGGGCGGTCTCGCACTTCCGTGAACTGGACGACGTCCGCGCGGACCTCGACACCGTGCTCGCCGACGCGATCAGGGGCCTGGGGCTCGCCCGGCCGCCCGCGCTGTCGGTGCGGGTACGGCGACCGGGACGGAAGGGGTGAGTACGGTGCTCAGGACCGTCAACCGGATGCTGATCGGAGTCGTCGGCCTCGTCCTGGTGCTGCTCGGCGGCTCGGTGCTCGCCGTCGGCCTGGGCGCTCCGCCGCCCTCCTGGTGGATCCACCACGGCCCCCACGACGTACTGCTGACCGCGGCCGAACGGACCCGCTGGCGGGACCACGGCTGGTGGTGGCCGACCGTTCTCGCCGTCCTCGCCGTCCTCGTCCTGCTCGCCCTGTGGTGGCTGGTCGCGGTGTTCCGCCGCCGTCGGCTCGCCGAGGTCCTCGTCGACACCGGCGACGGCGAAGGGGCACTGCTGCGGGGGCGGGCGCTGGAAGGGGTGCTGGGCAGCGAGGCGGGGAACCTGGACGGCGTCCAGCACGCCCAGGTGCTGCTGACGGGCCGGCGGAGTGCGCCCGCGGCCCGTGTGCGCCTCCTGCTGGAGCCGCACGTGGACCCGGGAACCGTTCTGGACCACCTCACCGCCGAGGCCCTCACCCACGCGCGCAACTCCGCGGGGCTCGCGGCGCTCCCGGCCGAGGTACGTCTGCGCGCGGCCAGGCATCGTGCGGAACGGGTGAGCTGAGCGAGGCCGGGGGCGCGGGGCCGCGTCACTGTGCGGCTCCGCGCCCCCGACACGACCGTCCGTCCCAGGACCGCCTGCGGGCTCAGAACCCGTGCAGGGCCCCGCCGTCCACCGGCACCATGATCCCCGTCAGGTAGGACGCGGCCGGGGACAGCAGGAACGCCGCCGTCCGCCCGAACTCCTCCGGCGTCCCGTACCGACGCAGCGGGATGCGGGACTCGTTCGCCGCCCGGGTCGCCGCCGGATCCGCCGAGTACCCGTCCAGCTCGCGTACGCGGTCCGTGTCGATGCGGGCCGGCAGCAGCCCGAGCACGCGGATGCCGCGCGGCCCCAGCTCGTCGGCGAGGGACTTGGCGAAGCCGGCCAGGCCGGGCCGCAGCCCGTTGGAGATGGTCAGTGCCGGGATCGGCTCGTACACCGAGCCGGACAGCACGAACCCGATGACGCCGCCGGACCCGAGCTCCGCGGCCGCCGCGCGGGCGAGCCGTACCGCACCCAGGAACACCGACTCGAACGACGTGCGCCACTGCTCGTCCGTGGTGTCGGCGACGAAGCCCGGCGGCGGCCCGCCGACGCTGACCAGGATGCCGTCGAAGCCGCCGAAGTGCTCGCGGGCGGCGGCGATGAGCCGGACGGGCGCGTCCTCCTCGGCGTTGTCGACAGCCAACCCGACCGCGTTCGGCCCCAGTTCGGCCGCCGCGTCGGCGACCCGCTTCTCGTCCCGTCCCGTGACGACCACCTTCGCGCCGTCGGCCACGAGCTCGCGCGCGACGGCGTTGCCCAGGCCTCGCGTGGCTCCGGTGACGACGTACACCCGGTCCTTCAGTCCAAGATCCATGCCCCTATCCTGCTACGTCGCCCCCGGACAGGGCGAGTGCCGTGTTCACCAGGCCGATGTGGCTGAACGCCTGCGGGAAGTTGCCGAGCTGGCGTCCGCTCTCCGGGTCGTACTCCTCGGCCAGCAGTCCCACATCGTTCGTGAGGCTCACCAGCCGCTCGAAGAGCACCCGGGCCTCCTGGGTACGGCCCGTCAGGTGCAGCGCGTCCGCCAGCCAGAACGAGCAGGCCAGGAAGACGCCTTCACCGCCCGGGAGTCCGTCGACGGGCGTGTCCTCGGTGTCGTAGCGGCGCACGAAGCCGCCGTGGCCCAGCTCCTCGCGTACCGCGTCCACCGTGCCGACCACACGTGGGTCGTCGGGCGGCAGGAAGCCGACGCGCGGGA
This sequence comes from Streptomyces sp. NPDC059582, assembly GCF_042735715.1. NCBI lineage: Bacteria > Bacillati > Actinomycetota > Actinomycetes > Kitasatosporales > Streptomycetaceae > Streptomyces > Streptomyces sp. NPDC059582. Next base: position 40,927 of record NZ_JBHWCC010000029.1, on the reverse strand, counting down.
TGAGCAGCAGGGCCGCGTCGAGTTCGCGCGAGCCGTAGTACTGCGTGAAGGTGTTGCGTTCCGGGTCGTAGCCCTGTTCGCACACCTCCTGGTGGACCTCGTCGCGCAGTGCGCGCCAGGCCTTGAGGTCGCCGGGCAGCTCCGGGTGCTCCTCCAGGGTGCGCACCGCCCGGTCGGCGGCCACCCACACCATCACCTTCGAGTGCACGAAGTGGCGGCGGCCGCCGCGCACCTCCCACAGCCCCTCGTCCGGCTGCCGCCACGCCGAGTCCAGGTACTGCATCAGGGCGCCCTGCATCGACCACATGTGCGGCTTGGCGGACAGACCCGAACTACGTGCCAGGTACAGCGAATCCATGACCTCGCCGTAGACGTCCAGCTGGAGCTGGTTCACGGCGGCGTTGCCGATCCGTACGGGTGCCGAGTCGGTGTACCCGGTGAGCCAGGGCAGCTCGCACTCCGGCAGGCGCCGCTCACCGGCCAGGCCGTACATGATCTGGAGCTCCGCCGGGTCGCCCGCGACCGCGCGCAGCAGCCAGTTCCGCCAGGCCTCGGCCTCCTTGTGGTAGCCCGCCGACAGCAGGGCGCCCAGGGTGAGGGTGGAGTCGCGCAGCCAGCAGTAGCGGTAGTCCCAGTTGCGCACCCCGCCCAGCTGCTCCGGCAGCGAGGTGGTGGCCGCGGCGACGATGCCGCCGGTGGGGGCGTAGCTGAGGGCCTTGAGGGTGATCAGGGAGCGCACGACGGCGTCCCGGTAGGGGCCGTCGTAGGTGCAGTGACTCACCCACTTCCGCCAGTCGACGACACTGCTGCTCAGTGCCTCGTACGGGTCGACCAGCGCCGGGCGCGGCTCGTGCGAGGGGTGCCAGGTGAGGACGAACGCGACCCGCTCGCCCTCGGCGACGGTGAACTCCGAGTGCGTGCCGAAGTCCTCGCCCCAGGTGCGCACCGAGGGTTCGCTGCGCAGCCAGACCGAGTCCGGGCCGGCGACGGCGACCCGGTGGCCGTCGGATCTGCGCATCCACGGGATGATCGAGCCGTAGTCGAAGCGGAGCCGGACGGTGCTCCGTACGGTGACCCGGCCGCTGACGCCCTCCACGATGCGTACCAGGTCGGGTGCCAGTTCCCGCTGGGGCATCAGGTCGGTGACGCGGATCGTGCCCTCGTCCGTGTCCCACTCGGTGTCGAGGACGAGGGTGTCGGGGCGGTAGGCGCGGCGGGTACAGGGGCCCTGCGCGCCCATGGGGGCGATCCGCCAGTGGCCGTTGTCCTCGCTGCCCAGCAGCTTGGCGAAGCAGGCCGCCGAGTCGAAGCGTGGGAAGCACAGCCAGTCGACGGAGCCGTCCAGGCCGACCAGGGCTGCGGTCTGTTCGTCGCCGATGAGGGCGTAGTCCTCGATACGGGGGTACACGGAATTCCCGGTTCCCGGTGGACCGGCGGGGCAATCAGCGCATGCGGCCGGGTGGGTTAGGGGCCGTCCCGCCGGACCGGCCGTGGAGTTGCCCCATGTCGGCCCCGGAGCGGACCCGGAGCGGACCCGGGACGGCCATGGATCGGCCCCGGGCGGACCCTGGAGCGCGGTCGGACGGGCCCTCGCGGGCCCGGAGCCCTGGGTCGGCCGGGGAGCGGCCAGCCCGGTCCTACACCGTGGCCGGCTCGGTCCGCGCCCCGGCTTCTCCCGCCTCGGCCTCCGTCCGGTCGCGCAGCTCACGCCGGACCAGGACCCACCAGCCCACCGGGACGCCCGCCGCGAACAGCCACCACTGGATCATGTAGGCGTAGTTCAGCGGGGCGTCCTCCTTGCCCGGGTCGGAGATCTGCTCCGGGGTGCCGTCCTTCGCCTCGGGCGCTGTCTGCTGGATGTAGCCGCCGAGCACCTGGGCGCCGAGCCGCTGTCCCTGCTCCGCACTGTTGATCAGCATGATCTGCCGGTCGGGCAGCCCCTTGATGTCCTTGATGCCGCTCGCCGCGGTCGTCTCGTCGGGCATCAGCCGGCCGGTGACGGTGGTCCGGCCGGCGGGCGGCGCCGGGATCTTCGGGAAGGCGGTCTGTGCTCCGTTCGCGGGGATCCAGCCCCGGTTGACCAGCAGCACCTTGCCGTCCGTCAGGACGAACGGGGTGAGGACGTGGAAACCGACCTCGTCGTCCGAGCTCACGCGGCGCCGGACGACGACCTGCCGGGAGGTGTCGAACGTGCCCGTCGCGGTGACGGTGCGGTACCGGTCGGTGCTGGTCACGGCCTGCCCGGGGGAGGCGAGCCGCTCCACCGGGACCGGCTCGGCGTTCAGGGCGTCGGAGACCAGCTGGTTGCGGGCGCTGCGCATCTCGTACCGGTGCATCTGCCAGATGCCCAGCTCGATCATCGTCGGGATGAGCGCGATCGCGACGAGGGTGACGATCACCCACTGCCGGGACAAGAGGAAGCGGTACACCCCACGACCGTACAACTCGGTCGCGGAGTGCACTCGGCCGGGTACCGGGTCACACCCGGTCGACGATCCCCGCCCTCCCCTCGGCGCGCGCGCAGTGGGCGCCGCAGTACCAGTGGCCCTCGACCTCGACGCCCTGGCCGATGATCTGCACCCGGCAGTGCTCGCAGATGGGGGCCATACGGTGGATCGCGCAGGAGAAGCAGTCGAAGACATGGACCGCGCCCTGCGCGTGCACCTCGAAGGTCATGCCGTAGTCATTGCCGCAAACTTCACAATTCGCCATGCGGCACAGGGTGAGCCGTCGCCGCCCGGCCGGGCGGGCGGACGCGGGCGAGTCGTGCGGCAATCACCCGTCCGTACGGGTCGGTCTCCGGCGGGCTCCACATCGTGCCGGGTCACCCTCCGGCGGCCTCCACATCGTGCCGGGTCACCCTCCGGCGGCCTCCACGTCGCGCAGCAGCTGTCCGAACGCGGCCTCGTCGACGACCGGCGTGCCGTACTGCCGCGCCTTGACCGCCTTCGACGTGCCCGAGTCGGGGTCGTTGGTCACCAGCAGGCTGGTCAGCCGGGAGAGGCTGGTGGCGACATGGAGTCCGGCGTCCGTCGCGCGGTCCTCCAGCAGCTCGCGGTCGGTCGACGTGTCACCCGAGAAGGCGATCCGCATGCCCTGCTTGAGCGGTTTGCCGTCTTCGTACCGGCCTGGGTTGGGATAGGGGCATGCGGGCCTTTTGCGTGACGGGCGCCAACTGCCCTGTGCGTAGCCGCCGTACCCGCCGCCGCCCGCCTGTCGGCCGATCCGGGGCGCGGGGCGGTCCTGCCACTCGGTCAGCGGCCTGCACTCGTGCAGCGGCAGCCGTACGCCGCCCGCGGCCGCGGCCCGCAGGCTGGGCCGGAACGTCTCCGCCAGCACGCGCGCGTCGTCCAGCGCGTGGTGCGCCCGCTGCTGCACGACGCCGAAATGGGCCGCCAGCGACTCCAGCTTGTGGTTGGGCAGCGGCAGGCCCAGCTCCTTGGAGAGCGCGATGGTGCACAGCCGCTGGCGCACCGGCGCCTCGCGCTGCGCGCGCGCGTACTCGCGGGCGATCATCTGCCAGTCGAAGACGGCGTTGTGCGCGACGAGCACCCGGTCCGCCAGGCGGGCCGCGAACTCCTCGGCGATGTCCGGGAAGAGCGGCGCCCCTTCGAGCACATCGCTCGTCAGGCCGTGGATCCACACCGGGCCCGGGTCCCGCTCCGGGTTGACCAGCGTGTACCAGTGGTCCTCGACCTCGCCGCGCGCGTCCAGCCGGTACACGGCCGCGGAGATTATCCGGTCGTCCCGGGCCAGGCCCGTGGTCTCCACGTCAACGACCGCGTATCCCTGGGGATACGCGGTCGGCCACGATGTGGGGAACGACGCTGCGGTCGTGCGGTCTTCGAGCATGGTCATTGAGGATACGGGCCCGCACCGACAGCGCGGCGCACATGCCCCGACGGCGGCGCGCGGGCTACGGACGCCGGGCGCGAAGGAGGCGACGAGCGGGGCGAGTTCCTCGTCGGCCGCGGACGCGGTGCGCACGCGAGGGGCACATGGCCCGTGCGGCGGGGACACACGCCACACGCGCGGGGTGAGCGTCAGGACGGGCCCGGGGAGCGTCGGTACGGGTCCGGTGGTGGCCAGGATGGGATCCTCGCCGGGTGACCCAACCGACGCACGACGAGGCCCACGGCGGCGCCCTGGGAGCACGGCTCAACTGGCTGCGCGCCGCGGTCCTCGGGGCCAACGACGGCATCGTGTCCACCGCGGGGCTCGTCGTCGGCGTGGCCGGCGCGACGCAGGACCGCGCGGCGCTGCTGACGGCGGGTCTGGCCGGGCTGCTCGCCGGGTCGCTGTCGATGGCGGCGGGGGAGTACGTGTCGGTGTCGACGCAACGGGACTCCGAGAAGGCGGCGCTGGCCGTGGAGAGCCGGGAGCTGAAGGACCGGCCCGAGGCCGAGCTGGCGGAACTCGCCGGGCTGCTCCAGGCGCGCGGGCTGTCCCGGGAGGTGGCCCGGGAGGCGGCGCGGCAGCTGTCGCGGCAGGACGCGCTGAGGGCCCACGCGCGCGTGGAGCTCGGCATCGACCCGGACGAGCTCGCCGAGCCGTGGCACGCGGCGTGGGCGAGCTTCGCGGCGTTCACGGTGGGCGCGCTGCTGCCGCTGCTGGCCATCGTCCTGCCCCCGGTGGACTGGCGGCTGCCGGTCACGGTGGGCTCCGTCCTGGCCGCCCTGGTCCTCACCGGCTGGAGCAGCGCCCGGCTGGGCGCCGCTCCAGCCGGGCGCGCGGTGCTGCGGAACGCGGCGGGCGGAGTGGTGGCCATGGGAGTCACGTACGCGGTCGGGACGCTGCTGGGCGCGGCCGGAGCGTGACGCGGCGGGGCGGCCCGCGGCGGAGATCGCCGACGGCCAGGCGCACACCGACGGCGATACTTGTCGGTAACAACCCCTAGCCCGTGGACGACCAGCGGTTCTACGGTGCCTGCATGCCGAACCTGCCCGATGTCGTGCTGTGGTCCATACCCGCCTTCGTGCTGCTCACCGTGGTCGAGGTGATCAGCGTCCGCATCCATCCCGACGAGGACACGGCGGGATACGAGACCAAGGACGCCGCGACCAGTGTCGGCATGGGGCTCGGGAGCCTCTTCTTCGACTTCGTCTGGAAGATCCCGATCGTCGCCCTCTACACGGCGATCTACGAGCTGACCCCGCTGCGCGTGCCGATCCTGTGGTGGACGATCCTGCTGATGCTGCTCGCGCAGGACTTCTTCTACTACTGGTCCCACCGCGGGCACCACGTCATCCGCATCCTGTGGGCGTGTCACGTCGTCCATCACTCCAGCAGGAAGTTCAACCTCACCACGGCCCTGCGCCAGCCCTGGACCTCCCTGACCGCGTGGCCGTTCTACGTCCCCCTCGTCGCCGCCGGTGTGCACCCGGCCGCGCTCGCGTTCTGCTCCTCCGTGAACCTCGTCTACCAGTTCTGGATCCACACCGAGCGGATCGACAGGATGCCCCGCTGGTTCGAGTTCACCTTCAACACGCCGTCCCACCACCGGGTGCACCACGCCTCCCAGGGCGGCTACCTCGACCGCAACTTCGGCGGCATCCTGATCCTCTGGGACCGGCTGTTCGGGTCGTTCGTGGCGGAGACAGAGCGCCCGGTGTACGGGCTGACCAAGAACATCGGCACGTTCAACCCGCTGAGGGTCGCCACCCACGAGTACGTCGCCATCGCCAAGGACCTGAAGGCGGCGCACAGTTGGCGCGAACGTGCCGGGCGGGTGTTCCTGGGACCGGGCTGGCAGCCGACGCCTCCCGCGGCCGCCGCGCCCGTCGCGGAGACCACCGCCGCGTGAGAGCGCCCCGCCTCCTCCTCGGCGCCTTCGCCATAGCCGCCGTCGCCGACCTGGGCTTCCTCCTGGCCGGTTCGGACACCGGGCACACGGTCGCCAAGCCGCTGCTGATGCCGCTCCTCGCCGGCTACGCGGCCCTGCGCGGCGCACCCCGGCTCCTCGTCGCCGCCCTGCTCTTCGGCTGGGGCGGCGACACCCTGCTCCTGTCCGACGCCGACCCCGCCTTCCTGGCCGGGATGGCCTCCTTCGCCGCCGGACACGTCTGCTACCTGGCCCTGTTCCGCACGGTCGGCACCCCACGCGCGCGTGCCGGACTCCTGCTGCCCTGCTACGCCGTCGTGCTCCTCGCCACCGTCGCCCTGCTCTGGCCCGACCTGCCCGCGGACCTGCGTGTTCCCGTGGCCGTCTACAGCACCCTGCTCACGGCCATGGCGTACGCGGCGGGCGCCCGGCTCGGCCTCGTCGCCGGACTCGGCGGCGCGCTGTTCATGGCCTCGGACACCCTCATCGCGACCGGAATCGCCGACCGGCCGCAACTGCCCGGACCCGACTTCTGGATCATGCTCACGTACGCCGCCGCGCAGTTCCTGCTGGTCCGGGGCACCCTCGACGAGCGGCGGGCGCCCACCGCGGCGTACCGTGAAGTGCGCTCGACCACCCCCTGAGCGCACCCGCACCGCACACCGCACGAGAAGGACCCTCGACATGCGCGCCACCACCATCCACGCCCCCTACGACATGCGCGTGGAGGACGTGCCCGAGCCCATGGTGCAGTTGCCCACCGACGCCGTGGTCCGGGTGCTGCGCGCCTGCATCTGCGGCAGCGACCTGTGGGCCTACCGCGGCGAGGCGGCCCGCCGGCCGGGCCAGCGGATCGGGCACGAGTTCCTCGGCCTGGTCGAGGACACCGGCAGCGAGGTCACCGGTGTCCGGCGCGGCGACCTCGTCGTCGCGCCCTTCATGTGGTCCGACGGCGTCTGCGACTACTGCCGGGAGGGCCTGACGACCTCCTGCGAGCACGGCGGCTTCTGGGGTGCCGTCGGTCACGACGGCGGCCAGGGCGAGGCCGTGCGCGTCCCCTTCGCCGACGGTACGCTCGTCCAACTGCCCAAGGACGCGGCCTCCGACGACCACCTGCTGACCGCCCTGCTGACCCTCTCCGACGTCCTCGGCACCGGCCACCACGCCGCCCTCGGTGCGGGCGCCCGCCCGGGTGCCACGGTCGCCGTCGTCGGCGACGGAGCCGTCGGGCTGTGCGCGGTCCTGGCCGCCAAGCGGCTCGGCGCCGAGCGGATCATCGCCCTCGGCCGGCACGAGGTCCGCACCGACATCGCGCGCCGCTTCGGCGCCACCGACGTCGTCGCCGAGCGCGGGGAGGCGGCTGTCGAGGCCGTCCGCGCGCTCACCCGCGGCCAGGGCGCGCACGGCGTCGTCGAGGCGGTCGGCACCGAGCAGTCGATGCGCACGGCCGTGAGCATCACCCGCGACGGCGGCGCCATCGGCTTCGTCGGCGTGCCCCACGGCAGCGGCACCGGCCTCGACCTCGGTGTCATGTTCGACCGGAACATCGCCCTGCGGGGCGGCGTCGCACCGGTCCGCGCCTACATCCCCGACCTGCTGCCCGACGTCCTCGACGGCACGATCGACCCGTCGCCCGTCTTCGACATGACTGTCGGCATCGAGGGCGTCCCCGACGGCTACAAGGCCATGGACGAGCGCACCGCCCTCAAGGTGCTCGTCACCAACGGCTGATCAGCCCCAGCGGATCGGCAGCGGCAGTGCCGTCAGTACGCCCGACACCGCGACCGCAGACCCCAGCGCCACCACCTCCGCGCGCGCGGGAGAGCAGGCGCTCAGCGGGTCGGCCGCGCGGCGCAGCCGGATCCGCGCGCACAGGGCCAGCACGGCGACGACGGCCACGAGGAGCACCTTGCCGAGCAGGGTGCGCCCGTACGCCGTCGTCGTCAGCTGGTCCAGGACCGTGTCCGCCGGCATCCGGCGCAGCGAACTCCACACCCCCGTCGCGGTGATCGCGGCCAGCAGTACGGCCGCCACGCGTGCGTAGCGGCCCAACAGGGCCGCGCCCGCCGCGCCGTCGCGCCACCGCCCGAGCGTGCGCAGCACGCGCAGCAGACCGCCCACCCACAGCGCCGCGCACAGCAGGTGCACGAGCGTCAGCGCGGCGCCGGTCGACGCGCCGTGCTCGGCCGGGGGATGGGCCCGCAGCGCCTCCGCGACGACCACGGCGGCCAGGGGCCACACCTGGGTGCCCGGCCGGCGCGACAGCGCGCACAGGCCCGCCACGGCGAAGGCGTCGACCTCCAGCAGCGCGAGCCTGCCCTCGTACGAGCGGTACAGGCCGCCGACGTCGATCTCGGCGAGGGAGTGCGGCACCAGGTTGCCGGTCGCGACGACGCAGGCGAGCCCCAGCGCCGCGAGGAATCCGGCGGCGGCCGCGTACGGGGCCCATCGGCGCGGCGCCTCGGCGGGCGCGCCGGGGACCCGGCCGGCCAGACGGTCGGCGAAGACCTCGCCCACCGGGACGCACAGCGCCGCGAACAGCACCGTACGCAGCAGCGCGATGCCCCCGGCGCCCGGCGCGGCGGCCTCGCCCGTGCCGTGCAGCGCGGCGGACGGCCCGAGCAGGGGTGTCAGCGCGCCGAGCGTCACCAGCACCAGGACGGCGACGGCCCGACCCGCACCGGCACGCCGTCGCTCGGGGCCGCCCGTCCCGGGAACCTCGGAGGCCGGTCGAATCAGGGTCACCCCAGGATGGTCGCCATCCGGTCCAGAACGGGGCAACTACGGGGAAAGAACTGGGGGAACGCCATTCCGCCCGTCGGCACGTCCGGGGACGTCTCGGAACGTCTCAGACCCAGCGTGCCGTGTCCCCGCCCCACGGTCCCGGGGGCCGCGCCCAGTCGGTCGGCCCGCCCGCGAAGGACACCGGCGGGCGCGCGTACCGCAGCCGCCCGAGCCGGCTGTCGGTCTCGGCCAGCCAGGGCTCCGGCCCGTGGTACGGCTCGGCGCCCGGCACCCCGGGCGTGACCCCGTCCGTCAGCCAGGCCGCCGTCCGCGCCAGCGCCAGCCGGACGAACCGGCTGCCGCCCTCGTACGACTGCTCGGTCAGCGCCCGCAGCACCGCGGCGGCCAGCAGATAGCCGGTGCCGTGGTCGAGGGCCTGCGCGGGCAGCGCGCCGGGCCGCTCCGGCGACCCCTCGACGGCCGCGATGCCGGTGGCGGCCTGCACCAGGCTGTCGAAGCCGCGCCGCCCGCCCCACGGCCCGTACGCGCCCCACGCCGACAGCTGAGCCACCACCAACCCGGGCCTGCGCTCGGCAAGCGCCTCGGCGGAGAGTCCGAACCGGTCCAGGGCACCCGGCCGGTAACCGGTGACGACGACGTCCGCCGCCGCGAGCAACTCCTCGAAGGCACTCCGGTCGGCCACCAGGTCCAGTGCCGCCGACCGCTTCCCGAAGCCCGTGTCGGCGTGTGCGTCGGGCAGTTCGGGCAGCCGCGGGGGGTCGAGGCGCAGCACGTCCGCGCCCAGCAGGGCCAGTGTGCGGGTCGCGACCGGTCCGCCGGTCACCCGGGTGAGGTCGAGGACACGCAGCCCGGCGGCGGGCAGCAGCGGACGGACGTCGACCGGGGCGAGCGTCCGCACGGGGGCGCGGTCCAGCCGTCCGCGTTCCACCAGCGGGCGCTCGGCGAGCGCGGCGGCCTGCGGGTGCGCCGCCCACTCCGGCACCGTGCGCAGCGCGACCGCGAGGCCGCCCGCGCCGTACACCGTCTCCTCCACCGCCAGGGCGGACCGCTCGGCGAGCCGGCCGGCCACGTCGTCCACCGTCGCGTCGTCCGCGAGTCCCAGCGCGCCCAGCAACCGCGCCCGGTGGTGCGGGTAGTTGGCGTGCGTGCGCACCCATCCGTCGGCGGTCCGCCAGAACCGTGACAGAGGTGCGAAGGCGACGGGAACCCGCCCGTCGACCAGCAGATGCCGTTCACTGACGAACGCGGTGGCCACGGCCCCGTCGTCGACGTGCACCCCGGGCACCTCCGGCAGTCCGGCCCGCCGCGCGCCGAGCTCGGCTGCGGCCAGCGCGCACGTGCCCACGCACACCCGCGCCAACTCCCTTACGTCGAGGCGCGCCGCGAGCGCTCCCCGTCGTACGACGGTCGAGCCGCGCGCGAGCAGGGCGGGATCGCCGCCCAGGGCGGACCAGGCGAACGCGATTGCAGTCATGACTGCACTATGCAGTATGCACGGAATCAACATGAGGAAGGGCCGGGCGGATCACCCGCCCGGCCCTTCCTGCCGCGTGCTCTCGGCGCCTTCCCCGGGCGCTACTTCACCGCGCGCAGGGCGTTGACGACGCCGAAACCGTAGAAGCCGTTGACGCGCTTGCCGCCCACGCAGGTCGCGTCCACGACCCCGTCGCCGTCGCCGTCGTACGGGGCGGTCGGGCAGCCCGGGTTGTCCGCCTGCGCCTTGAGCAGCGCCTGGAGCTGGGCCGGAGTCGCGTGCGGATGGGCCGACTTCAGCAGCGCGGCCACCCCGGCGACGTGCGGGGAGGCCATCGACGTCCCCTGGAGGTAGCCGTACTGGTTGTTCGGCAGCGTCGAGAGGATGCGGCCGTTCTGCGAGGGCGTGTCCGGGATCTGGTACCGGTCACCACCCGGACCCGCGACGTCGACGACTCCCTTGCCGTAGCTGGAGTAGTACGACTTGGCGCCCTTGACACCCGTGGCGCTCACGGTGACGACACCCGGCAACTGGGTCGGGATGTCGAAGCACTTGTGCGGGTCGACCGTCCGCGTCACGGGGGTCGAGTCGTCAGGGCTGGAGGCGTCGACGAGGGCGTCCGAGTCGAGATCGTCGTTGGAGTTGCCCGCCGAGGCGACGTTGAGGGTGCCCTTCTTCTGGGCGTACAGCTGCGCCCTGTTGACCGCGTCGACGATCGCCTTCTGGTCGGGGTCGTCCGTGCAGTTGTACAGCCACGGGTCCACGTAGTAGCTGTTGTTGGTGATCTCCACGCCGTGATCGGCGGCGAAGACGAAGGCGCACACCACGCTCTCCGGGAAGAACAGGCTGTTCGCGTCCGGCTGGGCGACCGTGATGCCGGCGACCTTCACCCCGGGGGCGACCCCCGCGACGCCGACGCCGTTGCGGGCCGCGGCTATCTCACCCGCCACATGGGTGCCGTGGTAGTGGTCGGCGTCGACCGGCCGCCAGGCACCGTACGTCGTGTCCGGCTTGCCGCTCACGCAGTTCGCGGACTGCGAGGCGGAGAAGTTCGGGGCGATGTCGGGGTGGGTGTCGTCGACGCCGGTGTCGATGACGGCGACGGTCACCTTCCTGCTGCCCGGGTTGATCTTCGCGGCCTTGTCGGCGCCGATCGCGCGCAGGTCCCACTGATCGGCTTCGAGGGGCTCCGCGGTCGAACTCCCCCTGCCCGCGGCGACCTTCGCGGCCTCGGCCCGGGACAGGTACTGGACCGCGCCCTCGTCCGTCGTGCCCGCCGCGGTGACCGCGGAAGTACGCGTGGCGCCGGCCGACTGCACCCCGCGCACCGTGCGTATCTGCGCGGCGAAGCCCGGGTTCGCGGAGTGCGCGACGATCACACCGATCTTGTCGTACGTCACGACGACCGTACCGCCGGCCGCGACGACCGCCCGCTCGACCGACTTGATCGTGCGGTGGTCGAGTCTCGTGTTGACGACGTAGGCGTAGGTCCCCGCGTCGGCCGTCTGGGCCGCGGACTCCACGCGCGGCGCGGCCGAGGCCGCGGCCGGCAGGAATCCGAGCGACGCGGTCAGGGACAGCACGACGGGCACGGCGAGGGCGAGGCGGCGCCTGGAAGGCAGATGAGCCATGGGGTCTCCACATCATCCGGAAACAAAACCGGCCCGAGACACAGGTTGTGCTCGGGCAGGTACATGACGGGTGGTGCAGGGGCGAAGCTATCTTCCGGACTCCCTGGCCAGCAATGACTTATGGAGACGACTTCCGAAAGACGCGAACCGAGTTGAACCGCGCCTCATCGGGCGCCGTGACCTTGGACAGGGAACGGGAGGGTGACTGCCCCACCGCCCACCTCGTTCACCGTCGTCACCGCACCCGCACCGCGAGGAGACTCCGTGGCCACCGACGCACCGCCCCCTTCGAAAGCCGAACATCGACTGCCCTCCAAGGAGGAGTTCGTCGCGGTGCAGGAGAGCGCCGAGTTCGTTGAACTGCGCCGTTCCTACCGCTCCTTCGCCTTCCCGCTGACCGTCGGCTTCGTCGCCTGGTACCTGCTGTTCGTCCTGCTGTCGAGCTACGCGGGCGACTTCATGGGAACCAAGCTGTTCGGCAACATCAACGTGGCTCTCGTCCTGGGTCTGGCCCAGTTCCTCACCACGTTCCTCATCGCCTGGTGGACCGCGCGGCACGCCGCCACGCAGCTCGACCCCAAGGCTGACGCGATCAAGTCCCGGATGGAGGGCGGCGCATGAGCCCCGCGATCACCCATGTGCAGTTCGCCGCGGGAGAGGCGAGCGAGCACCGGACGCTGATCATCACCCTGTTCGCGGTGTTCGTGGCCGCGACCCTCGTCATCACCGTCTGGGCGGGCCGCCAGACCAAGGACGCCGCCGACTTCTACGCCGGCGGACGGCAGTTCACCGCCTTCCAGAACGGACTCGCCGTCTCCGGCGACTACATGTCCGCCGCGTCCTTCCTCGGCATCGCGGGTGCGATCGCCCTCTTCGGCTACGACGGCTTCCTCTACTCCATCGGCTTCCTGGTCGCCTGGCTGGTCGCCCTGCTCCTGGTCGCGGAGCCGCTGCGCAACTCCGGCCGCTACACGATGGGCGACGTGCTGGCGTACCGCATGCGCCAGCGCCCGGTCCGCACCGCGGCCGGCACCTCCACGATCGTCGTGTCGATCTTCTACCTGCTGGCGCAGATGGCCGGCGCCGGCGTCCTGGTCTCGCTGCTGCTCGGCATCACCAGCGACGGCGGCAAGATCGGCATCGTCGCCCTGGTCGGCGTCCTGATGATCGTGTACGTGACCATCGGCGGCATGAAGGGCACCACCTGGGTCCAGATGGTCAAGGCGGTCCTGCTCATCGCGGGCGCCCTGCTGCTGACCTTCCTGGTCCTGCTCAAGTTCGACTTCAACGTCTCGGACCTGCTCGGCTCGGCCGCCGACAACAGCGGCAAGGGCGCCGCCTTCCTGGAGCCCGGTCTGAAGTACGGCGCGACGGGCACCACCAAGCTGGACTTCATCTCGCTGGGCATCGCGCTGGTCCTCGGCACCGCGGGTCTGCCGCACATCCTGATCCGCTTCTACACGGTCCCCACCGCCAAGGCCGCCCGTAAGTCGGTGATCTGGGCGATCGGCCTGATCGGCGCCTTCTACCTGATGACCCTCGCCCTCGGCTTCGGCGCCGCCGCGCTCATCAAGCCGGACGAGATCATCGCCTCCAACAAGGCGGGCAACACGGCCGCGCCGCTGCTCGCGCTCCATCTCGGCGGCGTCGACTCCAACTGGGGCGCGATCCTGCTGGCCACCATCTCGGCGGTCGCCTTCGCCACGATCCTCGCGGTCGTCGCGGGCCTGACCCTGGCCTCGTCCTCGTCCTTCGCCCACGACATCTACGCCAACGTCATCAAGAAGGGCACCGCCACCGAGAAGCAGGAGATCGGCGCGGCCCGCTGGGCGACGGTCGGCATCGGCGCCGTGTCCATCGTGCTCGGCGCCCTCGCCCGCGACCTGAACGTGGCCGGCCTGGTCGCCCTGGCGTTCGCGGTCGCCGCCTCCGCCAACCTGCCGACCATCCTCTACAGCCTCTTCTGGAAGCGGTTCACCACCTCCGGCGCCCTGTGGTCGATCTACGGCGGTCTGGTCACGGCGGTCGGCCTGGTGCTGTTCTCCCCGGTCGTCTCGGGCAAGCCCACCTCGATGTTCCCGGACGTCGACTTCCACTGGTTCCCGCTGGAGAACCCGGGCATCATCTCGATCCCGGTCGGCTTCCTGCTGGGTGTCGTCGGCACCTACCTGTCCAAGGAGACCCCCGACCCCGACAAGTACGCCGAACTCGAGGTCCGGTCGCTGACCGGCACCGGAGCGCACTGAGCGCCTTCCCGCCGCGGCCGCGTCGCTGGGATCGTAGGGTCCTACGACGCGGCCGCGTCGTACCTCGTGTGATCGGCAACTGTCGTTGTCGGTCCCGTCACGTAGGCTCGCAGGTGACAGAGAATGCCGGATCCGGTACGAGGGGAGGGGGCCCACGTGCTCATAGACACCTACGGCCGGGTGGCCACCGACCTGCGCGTCTCGCTGACCGACCGCTGTAATCTGCGCTGCACCTACTGCATGCCCGAGGAGGGCCTGCAGTGGCTGGGCAAGCCGGACCTGCTCACCGACGACGAGATCGTCCGCCTGATCGGGACAGCGGTCACCTCCCTCGGTATCGAGGAGGTCCGCTTCACCGGCGGCGAGCCCCTGCTGCGCCCCGGCCTGGTCGGCATCGTCGAGCGGGTGGCGGCCCTGACGCCCCGGCCCCGGATGTCCCTCACCACCAACGGCATCGGCCTGAAGCGCACCGCCGAGGCCCTGAAAGCCGCGGGCCTGGACCGGGTGAACGTCTCGCTGGACACCCTCCGCCCGGACGTCTTCAAGACGCTCACCCGCAGGGACCGCCACCGGGACGTCGTCGCGGGTCTCGAAGCGGCCCACGAGGCGGGCCTGACGCCGGTCAAGGTGAACGCGGTCCTGATGCCCGGCCTGAACGACGACGAGGCCCCGGACCTGCTGGCCTGGGCGGTCGAGCACAGCTACGAACTGCGTTTCATCGAACAGATGCCGCTGGACGCCCAGCACGGCTGGAAGCGCGAGGGCATGGTCACCGCGAGTGACATCCTCGCCTCCCTGCGCACCCGATTCGAGCTGACCGCCGAGGGGTCCCAGGAGCGCGGCTCGGCCCCGGCCGAGCGCTGGATCGTCGACGGCGGACCGCACCGCGTCGGCGTCATCGCCTCCGTCACCCGCCCGTTCTGCGCGGCCTGCGACCGCACCCGCCTCACCGCCGACGGCCAGATCCGCACCTGTCTGTTCGCGACCGAGGAGACCGACCTGCGCGCCGCGCTGCGCGGCGGTGCCTGCGACGAGGAGATCGCCCGTATCTGGCGGTTGGCGATGTGGGGCAAGAAGGCCGGCTCGGGCCTGGACGACCCGTCGTTCCTCCAGCCGGACCGCCCGATGTCCTCGATCGGCGGGTGAGTGGGCGACTTGACCCGCGGGTGAGGACCTGGCCGATCCGCGGTGCGGTCGATCAGCGGCTCAGCGCGGTGTCACGCGCCCTCGGCCGCTTCCCACTCCGAGAGCCTCACCACGTCCTTGAGGAACCCCCGCACCCCGAGGAACTGCGACAGATGCTCGCGGTGTTCGTCGCACGCGAGCCACGTCTTGCGCCGCTCCGGCGTATGGATCTTCGGGTTGTTCCACGCCAGCACCCACACTGCGTCGACACGGCAGCCCTTGGCGGAACAGACGGGAGTCTCGTCACTCACGGATTCATCTCACAGGTGCGCACAACAAGGCGACGCCGAGCAGCCACGGGGGGAGCTGCCCGGCGTCGGTCTGTCGCTCCGACGGGGGATGCGGAGCGCGTACGAAGTATGTCACGGGTAACCGGCCGCAGGGAGCCGGAACAACAGGATTGATCTGAGCTTTTCTTGAGCTTGGCGCACAGCCGGTTCACGGCCGATGCTCAGCCCGTTCACCCGCGGCGTCGTCCGGGACGGATTCCGCGCCGGCCTCCGCGGCGGCCTTCTCAGCGGCCTCCTCGGCCCGGGCGGGCCCGATCATCGGCGGCGTCGGCATGGTCACGAACGTCGTCGGGAGCGAGGGCACGTTCTCCCGCCCGGCGTTGGCGACGACCACCGCGACATAGGGGAGAAGAGCACCCAGAACCAGGGCCACGATCGCGACGTGCCGTTCCACGCCCCACAGGGTGGCCGCGAGGATCACGGCCAGCGTACGGACCGTCATCGAGATGACGTACCGGCGCTGTCGGCCGCGCACGTCGTCCTCCAGACTCCGCCGCGCGCCGGTGATCCGGAACACCTGGACGTTGCCGCCACCGCGCTGCTTCCGCATCACATTCCACCATCCGCCCGCATCGGACTTTCCCCTGGCCGGCACCCGGCCGGGACACCGGGCCGGCACATGTTCCACGGTACGCCGCGGCTGCGCCGCCTTACAGACCGGGGCACCTCCCGCCTGGGCGAACGTCCTGCGCCGTCGCACGTACGGCCGTACCCGACATGCGCCGTACCAGGGGCGGGCGGAAACTGACCGTACTGCTCACGTCAAGCCGTACGAGGAGGCAGCCATGGGCTGGTTGTGGGCCATCATCGTGGGATTCGTGCTGGGCCTGATCGCCAAGGCGATCATCCCGGGCAAGCAGCACAGCCCACTCTGGCTGACCACCATCTTCGGCATCCTGGGCGCCATCGCCGGCAACGCCATCGCCCGTGCCCTCGGCGTGGCCGAGACCCGGGGCATCGACTGGAGCCGGCACGCGTTCCAGCTGGTGGCCGCGATCATCATCGTGGCCCTCGGCGACGCGGCGTACATGGCCCTGCGGGGCAACAGGAGACAGCGAGCCTGAGACCGCGTAGGGCGAAGGGGTGGCCTCCCGTCCGGGAAGCCACCCCTTCGCTCTGCCCTTGCCGGATCAGCCGGCCGCGACCTCGACCGCCGCCAGGTTCTTCTTGCCCCGGCGCAGCACCAGCCAGCGGCCGTGGATCAGGTCCTCCTGGGCGGGGACCGCGTCCTCGGCGGCGACCTTCACGTTGTTCACGTAGGCGCCGCCCTCCTTGACCGTGCGGCGGGCCGCCGACTTGCTGGCGACCAGGCCCACCTCGGCGAACAGGTCCACGACCGGCCGGAGCTCGGCGACCCGGACGTGCGGCACCTCGGACAGGGCCGCGGCCAGCGTCCGGTCGTCGAGGTCCGCCAGCTCGCCCTGGCCGAAGAGGGCCTTGGACGCGGCGACCACGGCGGCCGTCTGGTCGGCGCCGTGCACCATCGTCGTCAGCTCCTCGGCCAGCGCCCGCTGCGCGGCGCGCGCCTGCGGACGCTCCTCGGTCTGCTTCTCCAGCTCCTCGATCTCGTCGTGGGACCGGAAGCTGAAGATGCGCAGGAACTTGGAGACGTCCCGGTCGTCCGCGTTCAGCCAGAACTGGTAGAAGGCGTACGGCGTGGTCATCTCGGGGTCGAGCCAGACCGTGCCGGACTCCGTCTTGCCGAACTTGGTGCCGTCGGCCTTGGTGATCAGCGGGGTGCCCAGCGCGTGCACCACGGCGTCCGGCTCGGCCCGGTGGATCAGGTCCGTGCCCGAGGTGAGGTTGCCCCACTGGTCGCTGCCGCCGGTCTGGAGCGTGCAGCCGTACCTCCGGTACAGCTCCAGGAAGTCCATGCCCTGGAGGATCTGGTAGCTGAACTCGGTGTAGCTGATGCCCGCGTCGGAGTTGAGCCGCCGGGCGACGGCCTCCTTCGCGATCATCTTGTTGACCCGGAAGTGCTTGCCCATGTCACGCAGGAACTCGATGGCCGACATGCCCTGGGTCCAGTCCAGGTTGTTGACCATGACCGCCGCGTTCGGCCCCTCGAAGTCCAGCAGCGGGGCGATCTGGGCGCGCAGCCGCTCGACCCACTGGGCGACGACCTCGGGGGCGTTGAGCGTGCGCTCCGAGTTCGGCTTCGGGTCACCGATCAGGCCCGTGGCGCCGCCGACCAGACCCAGCGGGCGGTTGCCCGCCTGCTGGATCCGGCGCATCGTCAGGATCTGCACGAGGTTGCCGAGGTGCAGGCTGGGCGCGGTCGGGTCGAAACCGCAATAGAACGTGACGGGACCGTCCGCGAACGCCTTGCGCAATGCGTCCTCGTCAGTGGAGAGGGCGACGAGGCCCCGCCACTTCAGTTCGTCGACGATGTCCGTCACGGTTCTCGTATCTCCTTGGATGATCTTCGGGCGGTCGAGCGACCACCGGCTACGAGGTTATACGCCTTGGCTGACAGAGCTCATATTGAAGTCCGGCACCCGCAGGGCGGGCATCGCGGCCCTGGTGAACCAGTCGCTCCACTCCCGCGGCAGCGTCTTTTCCGTGCGCCCCGCCTCGGTGGCCCGCCCCAGCAGGTCGACCGGCGACTCGTTGAACCGGAAGTTGTTGACCTCACCGGTCACCTCGCCGTTCTCGACGAGGTAGACGCCGTCCCGGGTCAGGCCGGTGAGCAGCAGGGTCGCCGGATCGACCTCGCGGATGTACCACAGGCAGGTCAGCAGCAGCCCCCGCTCCGTGGCGGCGACCATCTCCGCCAGGGAGCGGTCCTCGCCCCCGTCCAGGATCAGGTTGTCGATCGCCGGCGCCACCGGCAGCCCGGTCAGACCGGCGCTGTGCCGGGTGGTGGTGAGGTGCTTCAGCTCGCCCGCCCCGACCCACTCGGTGGCCCGGATCGGCAGCCCGTTGTCGAACACCGACCGGTCGCCGCCCGAGGAGTGCGCGATCACGAAGGGCGCGGACTCCAGGCCCGGCTCGTTCGGGTCGCTGCGCAGGGTCAGCGGCAGCTCGGTCAGCCGCTCCCCGAGACGGGTGCCGCCGCCCGGCTCGGAGAACACCGTCCGGCCCTCGGTCGCGTCCCGGCCCGACGCCGACCACATCTGGTAGATCAGCAGGTCGGCGACGGCGGTCGGCGGCAGCAGCGTCTCGTAGCGGCCCGCGGGCAGCTCCACCCGGCGCTCCGCCCAGCCCAGACGTACGGCCAGCTCCGCGTCCAGCGCCGCCGGATCGACGTCCTTGAAGTCCCGGGTCGAGCGCCCGGCCCAGGCCGAGCGCGTACGGTCCGGCGACTTGGCGTTGAGCTCCAGCGTCCCGTTGGGCTGGTCGTGCCGCAGCCGCAGCCCCGTCGACGTACCGAGGTAGGTCGTCACCAGCTCGTGGTTGGCGAAGCCGTACAGCTCGCGGCCGCCCGCACGCGCGCGTGCGAACGACTCCCCGAGCGCCGGCGCGAAGTCGGCGAACACCGCGGAGGAGGTCTCCACGGGCGCCTCCGTGAAGTCGGGCGATTCCGGCACGCCCGTGACCAGCGGCTGCGCGTCCTCGGCCGAGGCGGCGCCCCGCGCGGCGGCCTCCGCGGCCCGCACCAGCGGCTCCAGCTCCGCCGCGGTCACGGCGGCCCGCGACACGACACCGGAGGCGGTGCCCTCCTTGCCGTCCACGGTCGCGATCACGGTGAGCGTGCGCCCGCGTGTGACACCGTTCGTGGTGAGCGCGTTGCCCGCCCAGCGCAGGTTGGCGGTGGAGTACTCGTCGGCGATGACGACACACCCGTCCGCCCGGGACAGCGCGAGGGCCCGCTCGACCACCTCGTGCGGCTTGCTCGGATTGTCGGTGCGCGCGCTCATCGACCGGCCTCCTGCGTCGTGTTGAGGATGTTGACGCCCTTGAAGAGGGCGGACGGGCAGCCGTGGGAGACGGCCGCCACCTGACCGGGCTGGGCCTTGCCGCAGTTGAAGGCGCCGCCGAGGACATAGGTCTGCGGGCCGCCGACGGCCGCCATGGACCCCCAGAAGTCGGTGGTCGTGGCCTGGTAGGCGACGTCCCGCAGCTGGCCGGTGATCCGCCCGTTCTCGATCCTGAAGAACCGCTGCCCGGTGAACTGGAAGTTGTAGCGCTGCATGTCGATGGACCAGGACCGGTCGCCGACGACGTAGATGCCCCGGTCGACACCCCCGATGAGGTCCTCCGTGGACATCCCCGCCGGATCCGGCTGGAGCGACACGTTGGCCATGCGCTGCACGGGCACGTGCCCGGGGGAGTCGGCGAACGCGCACCCGTTGGACCGCTCGAACCCGGTCAGCCGCGCGATGCGCCGGTCCAGCTGGTAGCCGACCAGCGTGCCGTCCTTCACCAGGTCCCAGGACTGCGCCTGGACGCCCTCGTCGTCGTACCCGACGGTCGCCAGTCCGTGTTCGGCGGTGCGGTCGCCGGTGACGTTCATCTGCTGCGAGCCGTAGCGCAGCTTGCCGAGCTGGTCGAAGGTCGCGAACGACGTACCGGCGTAGGCGGCCTCGTAACCGAGCGCGCGGTCCAGCTCGGTCGCGTGCCCGATGGACTCGTGGATGGTCAGCCACAGGTTGGACGGGTCGACGACCAGGTCGTACAGCCCCGGCTCGACACTCGGCGCCCGCATCTTCTCGGCGAGCAGCTCCGAGATCCGCGACAGCTCGCTCTCCCAGTCCCAGCCGGTGCCGGTGAGGTACTCCCAGCCGCGCCCGACCGGCGGCGCGATCGTGCGCATCGAGTCGAACTCGCCGTTCGACTCGTCCACCGACACCGCGGTCAGCTGCGGATGCAGCCGCACCCGCTGCTGCGTGGTGACGGTCCCGGCGGTGTCGGCGTAGAACTTGTTCTCGTGCACGGTGAGCAGCGAGGCGTCGACGTGGTTGACGCCGGGGGCGGCCAGCAGCCGCGTGCTCCACTCCGCCAGCAGCCCCGCCTTCTCCTCGTCGGGCACCGTGAACGGATCGATCTCGTACGACGAGACCCACGTCTTCTCGGCGTGCACGGGCTCGTGGACGAGCTCCACCCGCTCCTGCGCACCGGCCGCCTCGATCACCTGGGCGGAGAGCTTGGCCATCGCCACCGCCTGGGAGGCGACCTTGGCTGCGGCGTCCATCGTCAGGTCCACCCCCGACGCGAACCCCCACGTACCGCCGTGCACCACGCGCACCGCGTACCCGAGGTCGGTGGTGTCCGACGACCCGGACGGCTTGGCGTCCCGCAGCCGCCAGGAGGCGCTGCGCACCCGCTCGAACCGGAAGTCCGCGTGCTCGGCGCCGAGCGCACGCGCGCGTGCCAGCGCCGCGTCGGCGAGGGCGCGCAGTGGCAGTGCGAGGAATGACTCGTCGATCTCGTGGGGCACGATGGCCCTCCTCCTCTTCGACCCCGATGCGACAGGCACTCCGGCCACGCCGGGCAGGGGTACCGAGGTGCAATGATGCTTCACCGCGACGCGTGACCACAGTGGTTTCCCAGGTGTCGGCTGTAGGGATCCCACAGGACCGGCCGTCTCCCACTGTCGGTGCCCGAATGTCCTCCGACGTGGCCGGACCGATAGGTTTTCGGGGGAAGCCGCCTGCCATCCAGATGTTCGGGCGGGTGTGTTCAGACCCCTAGGGAAAGGGTGATCCGTTGAGCCGCTCGGTTCTCGTCACCGGAGGCAACCGGGGCATCGGCCTCGCCATCGCCCGCGCATTCGCCGACGCCGGCGACAAGGTCGCCATCACGTACCGCTCGGGTGAGCCGCCGGCCGGCTTCCTGGCCGTCAAGTGCGACATCACCGACACCGAGCAGGTGGAGCAGGCCTACAAGGAGATCGAGGCGGAGCACGGAACCGTCGAGGTCCTGGTCGCCAACGCCGGCGTCACCAAGGACCAGCTCCTGATGCGCATGTCCGAGGAGGACTTCACCTCGGTCGTCGACACCAACCTCACCGGCACCTTCCGCGTCGTCAAGCGGGCCAACCGCGGCATGCTGCGCGCCAAGAAGGGCCGGGTCGTCCTGATCTCGTCGGTCGTCGGGCTGCTCGGCTCCGCGGGGCAGGCGAACTACGCCGCCTCCAAGGCCGGCCTGGTCGGCTTCGCGCGCTCCCTTGCCCGTGAGCTGGGCTCGCGCAACATCACCTTCAACGTCGTCGCGCCCGGCTTCGTCGACACCGACATGACCCAGGTGCTCAACGACGAGCAGCGTGCGGGCATCGTGTCGCAGGTGCCGCTGGGCCGGTACGCGCAGCCGGAGGAGATCGCCGCGACGGTGCGGTTCCTCGCCTCGGACGACGCCTCGTACATCACTGGAGCCGTCATCCCTGTTGACGGCGGACTGGGAATGGGTCACTGATCACCATGAGCGGAATTCTCGAGGGCAAGCGCGTCCTGATCAGCGGTGTGCTGATGGAGTCCTCCATCGCCTTCCACGCCGCCAAGCAGGCCCAGGAGCAGGGTGCCGAGATCATCCTGACCGCGTTCCCGCGGCCCACGCTGACCGAGCGCATCGCCAAGAAGCTGCCCAAGCCCACCAAGGTCGTCGAGCTCGACGTCACCAACGACGAGCACCTCGCCCGCCTGGCCGACATCGTCGGCGAGGAGCTGGGGGGCCTGGACGGCGTCGTGCACTCCATCGGCTTCGCGCCGCAGGACGCGCTCGGCGGCAACTTCCTCAACACGCCGTTCGAGTCGGTCGCCACCGCGATGCACGTCTCGGCTTTCTCCCTGAAGTCGCTGACCATGGCCTGCCTGCCGCTGATGCAGAACGGCGGCTCGGTCGTCGGCCTCACCTTCGACGCGTCCTTCGCGTGGCCGCAGTACGACTGGATGGGCCCGGCCAAGGCCGCCCTGGAGGCCACCAGCCGCTACCTCGCCCGCGACCTGGGCAAGCAGAACATCCGCTGCAACCTCATCTCGGCGGGCCCGCTCGGCTCGATGGCCGCCAAGTCCATCCCGGGCTTCAGTGAGCTGGCGTCCGTGTGGGACAACCGCTCCCCGCTGGAGTGGGACCTCAAGGACCCGGAGCCCGCCGGCAAGGGCATCGTCGCCCTCCTGAGCGACTGGTTCCCGAAGACCACCGGCGAGATCATCCACGTGGACGGCGGTCTGCACGCCATCGGTGCGTGACCTTTCGTACGTCGTCCCGTACGGCGTGGACGCCCCGCCTCCCGCAGCGCGCGGGGAGCGGGGCGTCACCCGTTCGGCCCATCCGGCCGGGCGGGGAAGGGCCGCGATTGCGCACTCTGGAATAACGCGTACCCACGCGAGATCCTCCCGAGCACGGCCGAGGAGGTCCCCCTTGTGCGCCTGTCCCGCTGCCTGGCCTCAGTGACCGTGGCCGTCGCCCTCGTGCTGTCCCTGCCGTACGAGGCGATGCCGCACACGCGCGTGAAGACGGGGGAACCGGCCCCGCGGCAGCTGTTCGGAGCCGAGTGCCGGACGACCGTCAGCGGCTCCCATGTCGTCGCCTACTGTCACAACCCCTATGCCGACACCGACCGGGTCGCTCTGCATGTCGAGTGCGACCGTTGGTGGGACCTCGACACCGACGGCGCCCCCGTCGACACCGGGCCCGCGATGACCGTACGGCTCACCGGCCGGTGCTGGAAGGAAGTCCGCTCGGTGTGGATCAGCCACCAGAAGGGGTGAACAGGCCCGGACGGCACACGAACGGATAGCCGGCCGCCTCCACGCCCGCCGAGTCCGCGTCACCCGAGCGGATCGCGTCGACCAGCCGGGTGTGGTCCATGGGCGCCTTGGGCGTCAGATCCTCGCCGACGTCGTCGCGCAGCCAGTCCCGCAGCACCTCGCCCAGGTCCGCGTACATCGAGGTCATGACGTCGTTGTGGGAGGCGGCCACCACCGCGAGATGGAAGGTCGCGTCGGCCGCCACGAACGTCTCCGCGTCCCCCGACGCCCAGGCCTCCTCGCGCCGCACCAGCAGTGCGTCGAGCTGCTTGAGGTCCTTCTCGGTGCGTCGCTCGGCCGCCAGCCGCGCCGCCGCCGACTCCAGCGCGGAACGCAGTTCGGCGATGTGCCGAGGGTCGGCGCCGGAGAAGCGGCGGTGCATCACGCCCGCCAGCTCGCTGGTCGCCACGACGTACGTGCCGGAGCCCTGGCGGATGTCGAGCAGACCGTTGTGCGCCAGCGCCCGGACGGCCTCGCGGACCGTGTTGCGGGCGACCCCCAGCTGTTCGACGAGTTCGGGCTCGGTCGGGATACGGGAGCCGACCGGCCATTCGCCCGAGGTGATCTGGTTGCGCAACTCGGCGATGACCTGCTCGGACAGCGCCGAGCGGCGGGGATGGCTCAGGGGCATGGCACACCTTCGCACGCGGCGGGCGGCGGTGAGGCGCCCGGGGATGGACAACCAATCATCCCATGATTCTATGATGGACCCCATGGTGAGCGAGGAAACCCGGACGACGACATCGGCGAAGACACCCACCAGGGCGTCCACGACGGCACGAACGACGTCGTCCACGACGACACGTGCGACGTCGTCCACGACGACACGTGCGACGTCGTCCACGACGACACGTGCGACGTCGTCCACGACGACACGTGCGACGTCCACGACGACACGTGCGACGTCCGCGACGACCACGGCGACGGCCCCGGCGGGTGACGTGCCCGGCGCCCCGCGCGCGTGGGCGACGCGCCTGGTCGTCGTCGGCATCGTGCTGTCCGCGCTCAACCTCCGCCCCGCCATCACCAGCCTCGGCGCCCTCCTCGAAGAAGTCCGCGACGGGCTCGGCATGAGCGGCACCCTGGCCGGCGTGCTCACCTCGGTCCCGCCGCTCTGCTTCGCCGTCTTCGGCGTCATGGCCCCCCGGCTCGCCCGCCGCTTCGGGCCGGGCGCGGTGGTCTGCGCGGGTATGGCCGCCATCGCCGCGGGCCTGCTCATACGGCCGTACGCGGGGAGCACGGCGGGCTTCGTGGCGGCCAGCGCGCTCGCGCTCATGGGCATCGCGGTCAGCAACGTCCTGATGCCGGTCATCGTCAAGCGGTGGTTCCCCGACCGGGTCGGCTCCATGACCGGCCTGTACTCCATGGCCCTCGCCCTGGGCACCTCCGCCGCGGCCGCGGTGACCGTGCCCATGACCAAGTCGCTGGGCGGCAGTTGGCAGACCGGGCTCGCGGTCTGGGCGGGCCTGGCCGCGGTGGCCGTACTGCCGTGGATCCCGCTGGTGCGGGGCCGGGGCGCCGCGGCCGCGCGGGAGCCCGCGCGCGGGGAGCCGCTCCGGCCCGCGCTGCGGATCACCCGCAGCCGTACCGCCTGGGCGCTCGCCGTCTTCTTCGGACTCCAGGCAACCGCCGCGTACATCACCATGGGCTGGATGGCGCAGATCTTCCGCGACGCCGGAGTGCCCGCGGGCACCGCCGGGCTGCTGCTGGCCGTCACGATGGTGATGGGCGTGCCGCTCGCCTTCGTCATCCCGCGCCTGGCCACCCGGCTGCCCCGGCAGGGCCCGATCGTGCTGGCCCTCGGTGTCTGCGGCCTCGCCGGATACGCCGGTCTGTACGTCGCGCCGGCCGGCGGTGCCTGGGTCTGGGCCGTGCTGCTCGGCGTCTCCAACTGCGCCTTCCCGCTGGCCCTGACGATGGTCGGGATGCGGGCCAGGACCGGCGCGGGCGTGGCCCAGCTGTCGGCGTTTGCGCAGAGCACCGGCTATCTGATCTCGATCCCCGGCCCGCTGCTGGTGGGCGTGCTCTACCAGCACAGCGGCGGCTGGGGGCTGCCGATCGCGCTCATGGCCGCGCTGATGGTGCCGCAGATGGTCGTGGGAGTGCTGGCCGGGCGCGACCGCACGGTCGAGGACGAGGCGGCTCGCTGACCGCACCCCGGGGGGCCGCACGTGGGAGAGCTGACCGCACCCCGGCGCGCCCCGCGAGGGCGGGAGATGCGAGACTTGCGGTATGCCAGTGCTCGACCCGAACCCGCCGAACGGCCAGAAGAGGATGCTGATCATCTTCGGCTCGTTCTTCGCCATCTTCGTGATCATTGCGGTCATCGCGACGATCGCCTCTCCCTGATCCTCGCGTCACCCCCTGCTGTCACCCCTGCCGCAACCTCCGCTGCCTTCGCCGCCCCGTCCGTCCGGGGCCGCCCCCCGGACGGACCCGATGGTGGTGCCAGCCCCCCATCCCCTAGGGGGTGAGGGTCAGGGTCAAGTGGGTGGGTCACCGGATGGGTTGGCGGCCCCGGACTCCGTAGTTTCGAGATGTGGCCGCGAGGCGCGGGCCACGGACCACTCGCAGACCAGCGGAGGCATCCATGTCGGCCCCTACGCACCCCCGCCCCCACCCGGCGACCACGGGCCGTGCCGACATCCGGCTGCCCTGGTGGGCCCTCGCCCTCCCGGCCCTCGCCTTCGTCACCCTGCTGGCGCTGATACTGAACCCGTCCGACGCCCAGGCGGCCACCGGAGACCCGGCGATCACCCATCTCCTGGAACGCGTGCAGGAGTTGTTCGCACGTTAGGCGCGGGCCGGCCGGACCCGCCCCGGGTGCCTCCGTGGCCCCCGACGCCGCCGGTGAAGCCGCATGTCAACTCCCTGCGCCCCATGGCGTGTTTCATGCGAAGCTGGGTTCCATGAGCGTCGCAGAACCCCGCAGGATTATCCTCTTCCGGCATGCGAAAGCCGACTGGCCACAGGTGACCGATCATGAGCGACGGCTCGCTGACCGGGGCCGCAAGGACGCCGCAGTCGCCGGACTCAAGCTCGCCGACTCCGCGATCTCCTTCGACCTGGCCCTGTGCTCCACCGCGGTCCGAACCCGCGAGACCTGGAAGATCGCCGTCTCGGAGTTCCCGCACCGGCCGAAAACAGTCTACGAGGAGCGGATCTACGAGGCCTCGCCCGGAGAGCTGATCGCCCTGCTCAACGAGACCCCGGACGACGTGCACAACCTCGTCCTGATCGGCCACAACCCGGGTGTGCAGGGCCTCGCCGACGTCCTGGCCGGTGCGGCCGAGGAAGACGCCCGGGAGCGGATGAGTGCCCGCGGCTTCCCGGCCGCCGCCTTCGTCGTGCTGTCCTTCGACGGCACCTGGAAGTCCCTGGAGCCCGGCGTGGCCACGCTGGTCGACTACTGGGCGCCGAGCGACTGACCGCACACCCACCGTGCACGAGGGGTCCGGCACCGCGCGTCGGTGCCGGACCCCTCGTCGTGCGTCACGGATGCCGGATGCCGGACACCCCCGAACGGCTGTCCAGCGGTCGTCGTGGATCGACCGCTCAGCGGTCGTCGTGGATCGACCGCTCAGTGGTCGTCGTGGATCGACCGCTCAGTGGTCGTCGTGGGTGTCCGCCGCCTCGACCTCTTCGCGGGTGACACCCAGCAGATACAGGACCGTGTCGAGGAACGGCACGTTCACCGCGGTGTGCGCCGCCTGGCGCACCACCGGCTTGGCGTTGAAGGCGACCCCGAGTCCCGCCGCGTTGAGCATGTCCAGGTCATTGGCGCCGTCGCCGATCGCCACGGTCTGGACGAGCGGTACGCCCGCCTCGGCGGCGAACCTGCGCAGCAGCCGCGCCTTGCCCGCCCGGTCCACGATCTCGCCCGTGACCTTGCCGGTCAGCTTCCCGTCGACGATCTCCAGGGTGTTGGCCTGGGCGAAGTCCAGCCCGAGCCGCTCCTTGAGATCGTCGGTGACCTGGGTGAACCCGCCGGAGACGACGCCGACTTGGTAGCCGAGCCGCTTCAGCGTACGGATCAGCGTGCGCGCGCCCGGCGTGAGCCGTACCTCGCTGCGCACCTTCTCCACCACGGACGCGTCCAGCCCTTCCAGCAGGGCGACGCGCGCGTGCAGCGACTGCTCGAAGTCCAGTTCCCCGCGCATCGCGGCCGCCGTCACCTCGGCGACCTTGTCCTCGCAGCCGGCGTGGGCGGCGAACAGCTCGATCACCTCGTCCTGGATGAGCGTGGAGTCCACGTCCATGACGACCAGCCGCTGGGCGCGCCGGTGCAGCCCCGCCGCCACGACCGCGATGTCCACGCCGAGCGCGGCCGCGTCCGTCACCAGCGCGGTGCGCAGCGGCTCGGTCTCCACCCCGGACACCGCGAACTCGACCGCGGTCACCGGGTACTTGGCGAGCCGGAAGATACGGTCGATGTTGCCGCCGGTCCTGGTGATCCGGGCGGCGACGGCGGCGGTCGACTCCGCGGTGAGCGGATGGCCGAGCACGGTGACGAGGGAGCGGCCGAGGCCGCGCGGCCGGTTGTCACCGAGGCCGGAGATGATCTCCGCCTGCATCCTCATCGACTCCGCCCAGCTGTGGACGGTGGAGCGCAGATCCCCCTCCAGCCCGTGCGACGGCTCGGTCACGAGCGCGCACAGCACCATCCGGCCACGCGTGACGACCTGCTCGATGTCGACCACGTCGACGGAGAAGGCGGCGAGGGTGTCGAAGAGGCCGGCCGTGATGCCCGGCCTGTCCTTGCCGAAGATCTTGACAAGGAGAGTGGGCACGTCAGGGGCCGAGGTCTGCGAAGCGCTCATGGTGTTCCCACCGTATCCGGCACCCAGTGCCTTCCGCGCCTGAGGTCCGCCTGACGGACACGGAACACTGTGTGTCCTACAGACAGCGTGGATCTTACGGGCAGGCTACGGCGCCCCGACCCGGGCGTCGAGCCGAGCACGCCCGTGACGGCGCGGCCGGAACG
This sequence comes from Streptomyces sp. NPDC059582, assembly GCF_042735715.1. Taxonomy (NCBI): domain Bacteria; kingdom Bacillati; phylum Actinomycetota; class Actinomycetes; order Kitasatosporales; family Streptomycetaceae; genus Streptomyces; species Streptomyces sp. NPDC059582. Next base: position 12,863 of record NZ_JBHWCC010000029.1, on the reverse strand, counting down.
GGCCCGATGCGCGACCCGACCCGACCGCAGGACACCGCACGGATCCGGCCGACTCGCGAGGCCAGGGGGGACAGCGGACGGCGGGCCGCCCGGACCGCGTGCCGCCGGCCGGACCTCGCGCCGTCAGAACACGTGCTGCCGGACCGCGCGCCGTCCACCGGGCGGCTCACCGGGGGCGCTTGGGCGGTGCCGGGGGTGGTGGGGGAGGCGGCGGCGGCCCGTCCTCCCGCGGCGCCGGCGGCCGCGTCCCGGGACGTGCGCCCGGGGGCCGCCGCGGGGGCGGATCGATCGGCCGGGCCATGGTGGGAGCGCCGTACACGTCGTCGTGCGCCGACGGCTTCCCGTGCGACCGCCCCCCGGGCGACTCCTCCGGCGGCCGCCCCCCGGGCGACCGCCGCCCTGACGACTGCCCGGGAGGCCGTGCGCCCGACGGCTCACCCGGCGACCGGGTCCCGTCTCCCGGGGCCCGTCCCGTCGGCCCGGCCTGCTCCGGCCGCCTGTCCTGCGGTTCCCGCAGTTCGTCCGGCACCCGGAGGTAGGGGTTGGTGACGGGGTTGGGCGGCCGATAGGGCGTACCGGGCTGGTACGGGCCCGACGGCGCCCCGTACTGCCCCGGCACCCCGGCGCCGGCCGCCGTACCGACGCCCGCAGCTCCCGCCGGCCCCGCGGTACCCGCCACGCCCACTGGTCCCACCGGCGTCAGGCCCCCCGCAGTCCCACCCCCCGCGGCGTCACCCAGTGCCAGTCGTGCCGCCCGCCGTCCCGCCGCCCCGCACGCGTACGCCAGCAGTGCCCCGACGGCTCCCGCCCCAGCGCCCCACACCGCGCCGAGCAGCAGCGCCATGCCCAGCCGGCCGTGGAGTTCGATCCCGGCGCCGAAGGCGTCGAAGCCCAGCACCGACAGCGACGCGTCCACGGACACCTCGGTCAGCCAGGCCAGCAGCGGCAGCGCCGACGCGGTCACGATCCCCAACCGCAGCGCACACCGCCCGGCGAACGCGAGCGCGCCCGGGTCCCGTACGGCACCGGCGCCGACGGCCCCTACAGCTCCGGTCCCGGCACCCCCTACGCCACCGGCGGGCCACCCCCCTACCGCACCGGCCCCCGCACCGCCTACGCCGCCCGCCGCGGGCCACTCCACCACCGTCCCCACCGGGGTCCGTACCGCCGTCAGCACCCCGGCGAACAGCATCATCAGTGCCGCCGCGACCCCCAGCAGCCACACCCGCCCGTCCAGCTCCGCCAGCCGCCCCATCGTCACGGGCTGGTCGGACGAGACGCTGAGGAGGTCGTCCAGCGGGTCGGGCAGCAGTTTCGCCAGCGCGCCGGTCGCCCGGCCGTCCCACGGCACGAACAGGCCGATCGGGATGCCCAGCCACACTCCGTTCGGCGCGCCGAGCAGCGCCGCTCCCGCGATCCGCCCGGGGTGGTCGTCGCCGATCGCCGCGTATCCGGCCGCCGCGACGCCCGCCGCCACCGCCACCAGCAGCACCGTGACGAGCGCGGACACGGCCGGCCGCACCACCCGGTGCACGGCCGCCCAGCCGTGCGGCAGGGGCGTGCGGCGCGAGGCCAGCAGGGCGATCAGCAGGACACCGGCCACCCAGACCAGACCGCCCAGCAGGGTGGGCGCGGTGTCGACGGTGAACCCGACCGCCGCCTTCGCGTCGACCAGATCGCCGAGCCGGTCCGGCAGCAGCCCCCCGATGTCCCCGATGTCGCCCAGCCCCGGGATGCCGATCCCGCCGCCCCCGCTCCCGCCCCCGCCGGGCAGGTCGTCGAGGCCCAGCGAACCCCCGTCGATGGTGATGACGTCGTGCCCCGCCCAGGCCAGTCCGCCCAGCATCGCCACGAACACGGCGGCCACCGACACCGCGCGCGCGAGGAGTTCGGCGGGTGAGACCACAACTCCGGCCGTGCGCAAGGACCGTAGGAAGAACCACGACATCAGCACCGCTCCGACCAGGCCCACCCCCAGCGGCGTGACCTCGATGGCCGTGGTGGCCTCAGCGCCCTTCAGGCCGAATGCGGACACGTCTCCGGACGGCGAGACGGAACCACCGACCCCAAGTGCCACGACCGCCGCGGTCATCGGGCCGAGCGAACCCGCCGTGTCGGCCGCGAGCAGATGCAGCCCGAGCGCCGCCGTACCCGCCATTCCGATCAACGCCCAGCTCACCGAGGCGATCGCCGACAACAGGACGTCCCACCAGGGCACGTTCCTGCCCCGCGAGACGCCCTCGACGGTCCCGACGCCCGTGCCAGCACTCATGGCAGACCCCCCGATCCGCTGCGCGGCGGCCGCCACGCATGTCCCCCTCGCGGGGGATTACCACTCTCCGGGCCGGTTTCAACCCCGTCAACGGGAACTGCCGAAGCGCGCGTACACCGTCTTCACAAGGCCCGGCTTTCGGTCAGGGGGCCGCTCCTGAAATAGTTCCCCCCGATGTTCGACATCCCTAGACTCCCTGTGATGGGGGTAACTCGGGGGACAACTCAGTGGGGCTGGAGTGCCGGAACTCGTACTGGAATTGAACGGACGCACCTGGACGCTCGACCCGTCCAGGCCATACACCCTCGGACGTGATCCGCAGGGGGACATCGTGCTCGACGACGCCAGGGTCTCCTGGCGCCACGCCACGGTCAGCCATAACGGCCGCAGTTGGGTGATCGAGGACCACGGCAGCACCAACGGCACGTTCGTACAGGGCCAGCGGATCCATCAGCTGGAGCTCGGCCCCGGCTCGGCGGTGCATCTGGGCAACGCCACCGACGGACCGCGCGTGACCCTCTCGGGCACCGCGGCGGTCGCACAGCCCCAGCAGCAGCCGTACGCGGCACAGGGCGCGAACCCCGGCTGGGCCCAGCAGGCCCCGCAGGCCGCGCAATCGGAGGACGCCTGGAACCAACAGGCCGCGCACCAGGCGCCGTCGATCCCGCAGCAGCAGGGACCCGGTGGTGGCGCGGGGGCGCCGCCGGTCTACGGCGACCGCAGCCCGACCACGTTCCACCAGTTCTCCCTCGGCCGCGTGATGCGCATCGGCCGTGCCCTGGAGAACGACCTGGTCGTCTCGGACCTCCAGGTCTCCCGCAACCACGCGGAGTTCCACTCGACGCCCGACGGCCGCATGGAGATCCGCGACCTGGGCTCGCACAACGGCACGTACGTCAACGGCCAGCCGATCGCCAAGGGCGGCACACAGCTGCTGGGCCCGGCCGACATCGTCGGCGTCGGCCACTCGACGTTCCGGATCGTCGGCGACCGGCTCGAGGAGTTCGTCGACACCGGTGAGGTGTCGTTCTCCGCGCGCCACCTGACCGTCACCGTCGACGGCGGCAAGCAGATCCTGAAGGACGTCTCCTTCGGCGTCCCGGAGAAGTCGCTGATCGCGGTCATCGGCCCGTCCGGCTCCGGTAAGTCGACGCTCCTGAAGGCGCTCACCGGTTACCGGCCCGCCGACCAGGGCGAGGTGCTCTACGACAACCGGAACCTCTACAAGCAGTTCGCCGAGCTGCGCCAGCGCATCGGTCTGGTCCCGCAGGACGACATCCTGCACAAGGAGCTGACCGTCAAGAAGGCCCTCAAGTACGCGGCCAAGCTGCGGTTCCCGGCCGACACCACGGGCGCCGAACGCGACGCCCGCATCGACGAGGTGCTGCGCGAGCTGAAGCTGGACATCCACAAGGAGAAGAAGGTCACCTCCCTCTCCGGCGGCCAGCGCAAGCGTGTCTCGGTGGCCCTGGAGCTGCTCACCAAGCCGTCGCTGATCTTCCTGGACGAGCCGACCTCCGGCCTCGACCCGGGCATGGACCGTGACGTCATGCAGCTGCTGCGCGGCCTCGCCGACGACGGCCGTACGGTCCTCGTCGTCACCCACTCCGTGGCCGAGCTCGCGATCTGCGACAAGCTCCTGGTCATGGCGCCGGGCGGCAGCGTCGCCTACTTCGGTCCGCCGGAGGAGGCGCTGAACTTCTTCGGCTACGAGACCTGGGCCGACGTCTTCTCCGCCTTCGAGAACTACCGCGACTACGACTGGGCGGGCCGCTGGAAGGGCTCGCAGCACTACCAGATGTACGCCGCGGACATCGACGCGGTCGCGCCGCAGTCCGTGGCGATGGCGCCGATGCAGGCGATGAAGCCGCCGAAGCCGCAGGGCTGGATGTCCCAGTTCGTCACGCTGGTACGCCGGTACAGCACGGTCATCGTCTCGGACAAGGGCTTCCTGGCGCTGATGGTGATCCTGCCGGCCGTGCTCGGCGCGGTGAGCCTGCTCATCGACGCGGACAAGGGCCTGCTGCCCAACCCGGCCAACGCCCAGGGGCGGATCATCCCCAACGGCACGGCCACCACGGTCCTGCTGATCCTCGCGGTCGGCGCCTGTTTCGCCGGCGCCGCCAACTCCGTCCGCGAGCTGATCAAGGAACGGGTCATCTACGAGCGGGAGCGCGCCACCGGCCTGTCCCGCTCGGCGTACCTGATGTCCAAGGTGTTCGTGCTCGGCGCGATCACCGTGTTCCAGGGCGCCCTGGTCGGGACCATCGGCTTCTTCAGCCGAGAGATCCCGGACAAGGGCCTGGTCCTCGGCGGCGCGACCATCCTCGAACTCTCGGTGCCGATCATGGCGCTGGGCTTCACCTCGATGATGTTCGGCCTGATCATCTCGGCGCTGGTGAAGACCGCCGAGAAGACCATGCCGCTGCTGGTCATGTTCGCGATCATCCAGGTCGTCTTCACCGGCTGTCTGTTCACCCTGCACGGCTCGATCGGCGTCAACGAGTTCTCGTACCTGATGCCGTCGCGCTGGGCGGTCGCCGCGGCAGGCGCCACGCTGGACTTCAACAAGATCAGCCCGCCGACAGACGGCGGGAGCACGGACCCGCTGTGGGACCACACGGCCGGCGCCTGGGGCCTGGACATGGCCGCCCTGATCGCCCTCGGCGTGATCTGCGGCTTCTTCGTGGCCCGCTTCCTGCGCCGCCACGAGCCCGAGGTCATGCGCAAGTAAGCGCGCCCGAACGACGCCGAAGGGCGGCACCCGACCGGGGTGCCGCCCTTCGGCGTACGTGAGCAGAGGTCCGCGCCGGCCTCAGTACGCGCTGTTGACGTTGTCCATCGAGCCGTACTTGTGCGCCGCGTAGTTGGCGGCGGCGGTGATGTTGGCGACCGGGTCGTAGATGTTCCACGAGGTGCCGGGCACGTGGTACGCGTTGAAGGTCGGCTGGATGACCTGGAGCAGCCCCTTCGACGGGATACCGTTGACGGCGTTGACGTCCCAGCCGTTGATGGCCATCGGGTTGCCGGAGGACTCCCGCATGATGTTGCGGTGCAGGCCGTTGTAGCTGCCCGGGATGCCCCTGCTCTTCATGATGTCCAGGGACTGCCGGATCCAGCCGTCGAGGTTGTTGGCGTACGTCTTGGCGGCGACGAGCTCCATCTCGGGGCGCTGCGTGGACCGGCTCGCGGTCGCCTTCGCCTGGCGCGCCTTCGCGGCCTGCTGCTTCGCGGCCTGCTGCTTCGCGGCGGCCTTGGCGGCCTGCTGCTTGGCGACGGCCTGGGCTGCGGCCTTCTTCTGCGCCGAGATGGTCTCGACCTTCACGCTCGCACCGGCGAGCTGATCGGTGACGTGGGCCTTCACGTCCTTGATCGGCGCGGTGCTGTAGGCCACGTTCGCCGCGGTGGCGGCGTCGACCGTGGTCGTGGTCGTCTGTGCGTTGCTCGGAACCGCGGAGAAGGCGACGGCAGCGGCGCCGAGGGTGGCGACACCGGCGATGGCGATCTTGTGAGACTTGGCCAGGGTACGACTGTGACCAGGAGTGCGGTTGATCTTGGGCATGGCAGATGACCTCTTCGGATAGCGCGGAGGTCGCTCTTCCGTCCGACGGGGGACACCGGTGTTTCGGTTACGAACGCCGTGGGAAGAATCCGCGGCGCTGAGCGACGAGAGCAATTCTTAGCGGCCGCAAAATCCTGTGGCAAAGGTGTGACGTACGATCCCCGGTAGTGGACCCATGAAGGGCAAAACGGGACAGACTAGGCCGTCTGCCCCGTTCATGCGGGATACCTATGTCTCCTATGCGCCTTCGTACGTGATGTGGGCCCTATGTGCGGGCTCACACCGCCGCCACCCTCGCCTCACCAACAGTTGCTGGAGCAACGCTCTGTGTGAGTGGCCTCCGTCGGGAGGATGAGGTTGCACGTCCCCGAACTCGTGCCACAGGCAGAGCCCGCGCAGCGCCTCCTCGTACCCGCGCTCGACCGCCGCCCGCCCCGCGACGGCCGCCGGCATCAGCAGATGCGAGGCCGCCGGCTCGTGCAGCCCGGTCGGCAGCCCGTCGACCGCCGCACCCCGCGCCCGGGCGTGACCACCAGATCCGTCCAGCCCGCCGCCGCCCGCACCACTCCGTCGGGGCCGGCCGCCGACTCCACGGCCCGCACGGCCGTCGTACCGACCGCGATCACCCGTCCGTCCCGGCCCGCACCGCGTTGATCAGGCGCGCCGACGTCTCCGGTACCCCGAACCGCTCCGAAAAGGCCGGTTCGTGCCCCTCCGCCGACGCCACACCACCAGGTCGGCACCGCCCAGCCGCCGGGCCGCCGCCACCAGCGCGGAGCGGTGCCCGGCGTCCGTGACGTCCCCCGGCAGCGCCGCCACCCCGTTCCCGTGCGCCGTCAACGCCGCCGCCGTCTCCTGGAGCGCCCCGGCCGTCCTGGCGTCCAGCACCAGGTCCCAGCCGCGCGCGGCTGGGACCTCGGCGAGCGCCCGCCCCAGCCCCTTCGACGCCCCCGTGATGATCGCTACCGGCATGAAAACCCCGCCTCCTCGTCCCCTACCGCTTCCGACCGATTCCGGTCGACCGCCTTCGATCACCTACGACCGCCTCCGACCGTCTTCGACCGTCTGTGATCGGGGTGATCCCAACGTAGGAAGGGGGCCGCCCGCCCCGCCTCGGACGCGGGGCCCGGAACAGTGGGGTCCTTCGCCCTAGGCCACAGCAGCTCCCAGGACCTCCGACCTAGGCCCACCGGCGCAGGCGGCCACGCCACCGGACCGATCCGCGCTGTCCTACCCCGCCGGTACCGTGAGGTCATGAGTCAAGGCCCCCGGTCCGGCCTCGCCGCGGTGAGCACCGCGCTGCTGGCCATGAGCAGGCATCTCGAGGTGCGCGACGTCCTCAAGACGATCGTCGCCTCGGCCCGCGACCTGCTCGACGCGCAGTACGCCGCGCTGGGTGTCCCGGACGACCACGGAGGCTTCGCCCAGTTCGTCGTCGACGGCGTCAGCGACGAGCAGTGGAAGGCCATCGGCCCGCTCCCGCGCCAGCACGGCATCCTCGCCGCGATGCTCCACGAGGCCCGCCCCGAGCGTCTCGCCGACGTGCGCGAGGACCCCCGCTTCGAGGGCTGGCCCTCCGCCCACCCCGACATGTCGGACTTCCTGGGCCTGCCGATCCGCGACGGCGACGAGGTCATCGGCGCGCTCTTCCTCGCCAACAAACTGCGCCCCGCGCGAGGACACGCCGAGGGCCCCGCGCCCGAAAGCGGCTGCGGCTTCACGCGGGAGGACGAGGAACTGCTCGCCATCCTCGCCCAGCACGCCGCCATCGCCCTCACCAACGCCCGCCTCTACGAACGCAGCCGCGAACTCACCATCGCCGAGGAGCGCTCCCGCCTCGCGCACGAACTGCACGACGCGGTCAGCCAGAAGCTGTTCTCGCTGCGTCTGACGGCACAGGCCGCGGCCGCCCTCGTCGACCGCGACCCCGCCCGCGCCAAGGGCGAGCTGCAGCAGGTGGCCATGCTCGCGGCGGAGGCCGCGGACGAACTGCGCGCGGCGGTGGTCGAGCTGCGTCCCGCGGCGCTGGACGAGGACGGGCTGATCGCCACGCTCCGCACCCAGATCCAGGTCCTGGACCGCGCCCACAGCGCGCGCGTGACCTTCGCCGCCCACAAGTTCCGCGCACTGCCGGCCGCCCAGGAGGAGGCCGTGCTGCGGGTCGCCCAGGAGGCTCTGCACAACGCCCTGCGGCACTCCGGGGCGGAGCACGTCGAGGTGACCGTGCGGCGGCAGGACCGCGGCGCGGTCCTGCGGGTCACGGACGACGGCAGCGGTTTCGAGCCGCACACGGTACGGCGGGCGGGTCGCCACCTGGGCCTGGTCTCCATGCGGGACCGGGCGAGCGGGGTCGGCGGCACGCTGGTGGTGGAGTCGGCGCCCGGCGAGGGCACCACGATCGAGCTGGAGGTCCCCGGTGGCTGACGCAATCAGAGTGCTGCTCGTCGACGACCACCAGGTCGTCCGGCGGGGCCTGCGCACCTTCCTGGAGGTGCAGGACGACATCGAGGTCGTGGGCGAGGCCGCGGACGGCGCCGAGGGGGTCGCCCGCGCCGAGGAGCTGAAACCCGACATCGTCCTGATGGACGTCAAGATGCCCGGCATGGACGGCGTGGAGGCCCTGCGCAAGCTCCGCGAACTGGACAACCCCGCGCGCGTGCTGATCGTCACCAGCTTCACCGAGCAGCGCACGGTGGTCCCGGCCCTGCGCGCGGGCGCCGCCGGCTACGTCTACAAGGACGTGGATCCCGACGCCCTCGCCGCCGCCATCCGCTCCGTGCACGCCGGCCACATCCTGCTCCAGCCCGAGGTGGCCGTCGTGCTGCTGTCCCAGGAGGAGGCCCACTCGCCCCAGGGGAGGGGCGGTTCGCTGACCGACCGCGAGCGCGAGGTGCTGGGGCTGATAGCGGACGGCCGGTCCAACCGCGAGATCGCCCGGGCCCTCGTTCTCTCGGAGAAGACGGTCAAGACGCACGTTTCGAACATCCTGATGAAACTCGACCTCTCCGACCGTACCCAGGCCGCGCTGTGGGCCGTACGCCACGGCGTGACCACCTGAAACGCGCTGCCGGGGGGCGATGGCCGCGGCGTCGCGGACGGTTCCACTCCGGTCTGAGATTCATACCGTCGTGGGAATGTCCCCCGGATGGCGCATCCTCCGTGGATCTCGGCCGTTCTCCAGTGCGTGCTGCGGCGACTGCCGCGGCGATCGCAAGGAGGGGTTGAAGAAGTGAAGAACCTGAAGAAGGCAGCGGCCGTGACGATGGTGGCCGGCGGGCTGATCGCCGCCGGAGCCGGGATGGCCTCCGCCACCGACGGTGCGTGGGCCGGCGGCGAGGCCAAGCACTCGCCCGGCGTCGTCTCGGGCAACGTCATCCAGGTCCCGGTGCACATCCCCGTGAACGCGGTGGGCAACAGCGTGAACGTCATCGGTCTGCTGAACCCGGCGTTCGGCAACCTCGGCCTCAACCACTGACCTCGCCCCACACGGTAACGCCCTCCGGTCTCCCGGGCCCTCCCGGGAGACCGGCCGAACTCAACCCGTACGGAGTTGAGGACGAGGCCGTCAAGGCCTCGTTCCGGGGCTCTGGGGCAGAGCTCCCAGGGGGCGCTCGCCCAGGCCGGTTCACCGGCAGGCGACGCTCACCGCACCCCCCGCTCCCGCTCCTCCACAACGGCGTTGTACGCGGCGACCTGCGCCCGCCGAGCCGTCCGCTCCACCGGCCGCAGCGCCTGAGCCCGCGCCCCCATCTCGGACGCGCTCACCGCACCCCCGTGCCCGTTCTCGTACGCCAGGGAGACCAGCAGCCCCACCCGCTGCGCCAGCTCCAGCACCCGCACCGCCCGCGGCGGGTAGCCGGGCGCCAGCACCTCCCGCCCCCGCTCGGCCCGCGCCCGGTACGCCTCGAGCGCCGCCTCCGCGACCGGCCCCGACCCGGCCACGTCCAGCCGGGACAGCACCTCCGTCGCCTCCCGCAGAGCCTCCGCGAGCTCCCGCTCGGCCTCGCCCAGCGACGGCACGTCCGCGGGCGGAGCCTCCCGCACCGGCAGGCAGTGCCAGACCACCTCGACATGCACATCACCGTCGGGACCGGCCTCGAACACCTCGGGCACCAGCCCCAGCGCGGACCCGTGGCAGATCACCGCCTCCTCGGCCTCCAGCGCCCGCGCGTTGAACTCCGGCGGCCCGCTCAGCCCCAGCGGATGCCCCGGCGCGGGCAACGCGACCTGCAGCCCGGTCACGCCCAGCCTCCGCAGCCGCCCCAGGGCGAGCGTCAGTCCTACGGGCGCCGTTTCGCCGGGCAGCCCCTCCACCCGGTGCACGGCGTCCTCCCCGACGATCGCGAGCACGGCGTCATCAGGAGAGACAAGTCCGGCCAAAAGGGCGTTTCCCCAAGCGGCAAGGCGTCCAGAGCGCGGTTCCGAGAGCATGTGACCAGCCTAAGGACCGGACCGATGGAATGGACCGGGGGACTCGTGGCGTAGATTTCTTCGAGGGCGGCGCCCACCGGCGCACGCGACAGCCGAGACGCCGAGACCGGCCACACTGCAAGGGGAGACAACGCGCTCATGAGCGATGTTCTGGAGCTTCAGGACGTATCCGTGGTCCGCGAGGGCCGGGCTCTGGTGGACCAGGTCTCCTGGTCGGTGAAGGAGGGCGAGCGCTGGGTCATCCTCGGCCCGAACGGCGCCGGCAAGACGACCCTCCTGAACATCGCCTCCACCTACCTCTTCCCCAGCTCCGGCACCGTCTCCGTGCTCGGCGAGACCCTCGGCAGGCCGGGCAGCGACGTCTTCGAGCTGCGCCCGCGCGTCGGCATGGCCGGCATCGCCCTGGCCGACAAGCTCCCCAAGCGCCAGACCGTCCTGCAGACCGTACTGACCGCCGCGTACGGCATGACGGCCGGCTGGCAGGAGGAGTACGAGGAGGTCGACGAGCAGCGCGCCCTCGCCTTCCTCGACCGCCTCGGCATGAGCGAGTACCTCGACCGGAAGTTCGGCACCCTCTCCGAGGGCGAGCGCAAGCGCACCCTCATCGCCCGCGCCCTGATGACCGACCCCGAGCTGCTCCTGCTCGACGAACCCGCGGCCGGCCTCGACCTCGGCGGTCGCGAGGACCTGGTCCGCCGCCTCGGCCGGCTGGCCCGCGACCCGATCGCCCCCTCCATGATCATGGTCACGCACCACGTCGAGGAGATCGCCCCGGGCTTCAGCCACGTCCTCATGATCCGTCAGGGCAAGGTTCTCGCCGCGGGCCCGCTGGAGCTCGAACTCACCTCCCGCAACCTCTCCCTCTGCTTCGGCCTCCCGCTCGTCGTAGAACAGGTCGGCGAGCGCTGGACCGCGCAGGGCCTGCCGATGGCCTGAGGGCCGTGAAGCCCCCGCGAACACACCGGTAGGCGCGCCCTCCGCCCTGCGGGCACCCTGTCGGCGACAGGACGTGCGGACCTACCATGGCCGTGTGGACGACATCGATGCATGGGTGTGGTGGCTCGTCGGCGCGGCAGCGCTCGGAATCCCGCTCGTGGTGACCGCGATGCCGGAGTTCGGCATGCTCGCCGTGGGTGCCGTCGCCGCCGCCGCGATGGCCGGCCTCGGATTCGACGTCGTCGTCCAGGTACTCGTCTTCGCCGTCGTCTCGGTCGCCCTCATCGCCGTCGTACGCCCCATCGCGACCCGGCACCGCGCGGAGCGGCCCCGACTCGCCACGGGCATCGACGCCTTGAAGGGCAAGCAGGCCCTCGTCCTGGAGCGCGTCGACGGCTCGGGCGGCCGCATCAAACTCGCCGGCGAGGTCTGGTCGGCCCGCTCGCTCGACGGCGGCCGTGCCTACGAAGTCGGCCAGGAGGTGGACGTCGTCGACATCGAGGGAGCCACGGCGATCGTCATCTGACCTCGCGTGACGCAAGTGACCGGAACACCCCACGAGGCACACGACGGTCTGTCAGACTCGACCAGCAAGATCTTCAACAACCATAAGATCTTCCGAAAGCGCCGAGGCGGAGAAGGGCACGGGGAGCACGATGGAACCGGTCATCATCGTATTGATCATTCTGGTGGTGTTGGTCTTCATCGCCCTGATCAAGACGATCCAGGTCATCCCACAGGCGAGCGCGGCCATCGTGGAGCGGTTCGGCCGCTACACACGCACGCTCAACGCGGGGCTCAACATCGTCGTTCCGTTCATCGACACCATCCGCAACCGCATCGACCTGCGTGAACAGGTCGTGCCGTTCCCGCCGCAGCCGGTGATCACCCAGGACAACCTGGTCGTGAACATCGACACCGTCATCTACTACCAGGTCACCGACGCCCGGGCCGCCACCTACGAGGTCGCCAGCTACATCCAGGCCATCGAGCAGCTCACCGTCACCACGCTGCGCAACATCATCGGCGGCATGGACCTGGAGCGGACCCTGACCTCCCGCGAGGAGATCAACGCGGCCCTGCGCGGTGTCCTCGACGAGGCCACCGGCAAGTGGGGCATCCGCGTCAACCGCGTCGAGCTCAAGGCGATCGAGCCGCCGACCTCCATCCAGGACTCGATGGAGAAGCAGATGCGCGCCGACCGCGACAAGCGGGCCGCGATCCTCACCGCCGAAGGCACGCGCCAGGCCGCCATCCTCACCGCCGAGGGCGAGAAGCAGTCCCAGATCCTGCGGGCCGAGGGTGAGGCCAAGGCCGCGGCCCTGCGCGCCGAGGGCGAGGCCCAGGCCGTCCGTACGGTCTTCGAGGCCATCCACGCCGGAGACCCGGACCAGAAGCTCCTCTCCTACCAGTACCTCCAGATGCTCCCGAAGATCGCCGAGGGCGACGCCAACAAGCTCTGGATCGTGCCCAGCGAGATCGGCGACGCCCTCAAGGGCCTGTCCGGAGCCATGGGCAACTTCGGCGGCATGGGCGGCGGTTCGGGCGGTGGCAACTCCTCCGGCTCGGGCGGCAACACGGAGCGCCGCGAGAAGCCGTCCCTCGACTGACCGGCCGACGGCCGGCACACGCACAGACGAGACCGGGGCCCACCTCCGACGG